>DATFDU010000182.1:0-3765 GCA_035251915.1 Dongiaceae bacterium
CGTTGCGATCCGTGGTGACGACGCTCAGCACCTCGTTGTTGCGCGCCAGCAGCTGGACCTTGACGCGGTTGAGCGGCGTCGCGTTCTCCAGCGAGCGGACGAACACGTTGAGCCCGTCTTCGCCCGACATGGTGCTGAGCCCGATGTCGGAGACCACGATCCACTGGGTCGCATACATGTCCCAATAGTCGCGCTCCTGCTCCGGCGTCTCGTCCGGCTGGGCGGCGCGCGCCATCAGCAGATAGACGCCCGGCTTGATCTCCGGGATCATCTCGATCACCGGCACCGAGGTGACGACGCGGACGTTGCGTCCGCCTTCGACCGGCATCGAGCCCTGCCAGACCTGCTCGCCCGATTCACCTGCGATGCGCTGGCGATCCCAGTCGTAGAGATTGTTGAGGAAGTTGCCGCGGTTGATCTCGCTCACCAGGTTGCGGTCATTGATGCGCAGCAGCTTCAGCTTGGTGAACTCGACGTTGACCGTGGTCAGCGGCACGCCGGTCGATCCGACCTTGGGCAGGACATAGGCCTGCTTCTGGAACCCGACGCTCGGCTCGCGGTCGCCGATCCCGACCTCGACGATCTCGTCCTTCTCCAGCGCGCCGATCTCGCCCGGCAGGCCGCTCTTCAGCGTCACCTGGTAGGAGCTGCCATAGCTCATGCCGTCCAGGCACAGCTTGCGGCCGTTGGCGCGGAAGGCGACCTGTGCCTCCGGCTCGACGCGCACGTAGTCGTCATAGGCTAGCTGCCGCGTGCCGAGGATGCGGCGGTCGAACTCCAGGCAAACCTGCGGCCGGTCGCCCTCAGTCGAGATCTCGAACATCTCGTAGCGGAACGGGATCGCTCGGCTGAGCCGGGTGTAGGCCGCGCGCGCATCGGGATCCTGGGTCAACCGGATCGCCTCGTCATAGGCTTCCAGCGCCTCGCCGCCGCGATCGATGCTCTCCAGCGCCTTGCCGAGCGCCACAAAGCCTTGCGCCTTCTGGCCGGAATCGATCGCATTCTCGGTCGCGAGATAAGCGGCATAGGATGCTTGCAGCCCCTTGCCAAGCCTGGACTTGATATCGACCAGGCTCATCCACAGGCCGAACACCTCGTAGCCGGCGGGAACCATGCTCTCGGCCAGCGTCTCCGCCGCGGCCTGATCCGGCCCGGACATCAGCGTTTCCAGTTCGGCACGTGCCTCGTCGCCGCCCAGGTCCGTTGCCCGCAGATTGTAGAGCGCGCTGCGATACTCGTACGCTGCGGATGCGAGCGGTTGCAGATCGGCGCGGGCGGCCGGGATGGCGATCAGGACAAGCAGAAGGCAAGCCAGGCGTCGCATGACAGCGGTCATGGCAAGATTGCTCCGAGGCGATGGGAATGCTTTGTTCACGCACGGAACTAGACCAGAAGGTGCGGACGTTCTCAATGCTTCAACCGCATCCGGAAACGCCCGCGATTGTCATATTCGCCTTTGACTTTGGCGTTTTTTGGGCGGAAAGAAGCAAGCATCCTTGGACCACACAGATTCCCTCCTGTCAGTGACCGCCATTACCCACCCACCGACCGAACCCGCGCCGCGCGTCTGGCTGCTGTTCGGGGAACGCAGGGGCGACAATGCGCAGGTGCTGGCGCTCGCCCAGATGCTGGGCTGGGATTACGAGATCAAGCAGCTGCGCTGGCAGCCGGACTACGACGTCGATCCTGCGGAGGCCGGCATTTCCCTTGCGGGTCTCGACACCGCGGCGAGCGATTCGCTCGTCGCCCCCTGGCCGGATATCGTCATCGGCATCGGCTATCGCTCCGCGCCGGTGTCGCGCTGGATCGCGCAGCAAGCCGGCCGGGTCATCAACATCCGGCTCGGCCGGCCACGCACCGATCTCAAGCCGTACGACCTTGTCATCACCACGCCGCAATACGGCCTGCCGCCCGCACCCAATGTGCGTGAACTGCCCCTGCCGCTGGTCAAGGCCGATGAAGGCGTGACGGCAAAGGCAGTCGCACACTGGCGGACGGCGTTCGAGCGATTGCCGGCGCCGCGCGTCGCCGTGCTGCTCGGCGGCCCGACCCAGCACATGGCGTTCGACGACACCGTCGCGCGTAACCTCGCGCGCGATCTGCAGGCCTTCGCTGCGCGCATCGGCGGCTCGCTGCTCGTCACGACCAGCCCACGCTCGCCGGCAGGCCTGAAAGCGATCCTCGAGCCGGCCCTCGCCGCGCCGCATTTCCTGTTCGAGTTCCAGGCGGGCAGCGACAATCCCTATCTCGCCCTGCTGGCGCTCAGCGATGCAGCGGTCGTCACCAGCGACAGCGCCTCCATGATCGCCGACGCCGCGGCGTTCGCGCGGCCGCTGCTGGTCTACGAGCTGCCCTGGCTCGGCCGGTCGAAAAAGCCGGGCCTGGTTGCCGGCATCAAGCGCCATGTGCGCGAGCGGCGCGAGCAGCGCGGCATGGCGGGCCTGCCCGCCGATCCGCTCGACCGCTTCTATGACATGCTGACGCGCATGGGCCGCGCCCGCCCGCGGCGCAACGTGCTCGGCCTCACGCAGAAGCTCTATCAGGCAGGCATCGCGCGCCCTTTTGCTCCCGACGCCGACCTTGCCTGGAAGCCGGCGGCGGTCACGCGCGAGAGCCAGGAGCGGCTGGTGGCGGAAATCAAGGCGTTGTGGTCGGCGCGTCGCTCGTCGGGGTAGCGACCCGGGCCCGGCGCAGCATTTCCAGCGCCAGCTCCCGCTCGCCCAGCACGGTGTGGGTCGCCCCCAGGCGCATCAGATGCTGGTGCTCCGCTTCGGAATGGGCGCGGGCGATGATGGGCGCCGACGGGTTGGCGGCGCGGGCCTGCTCCACGATGGTGCCGGCTTCGAACGCATCCGGCACCGCGACGAAGATGCAGCGCGCGGCCGCAGGATTGGCCGCGGCCAGCACCTCCGGATCGGCGGCGTTGCCTTTGATCGACGCCGTCGAGGATGGGCACCGCGGCGCGATCCTCGATCACCAGCGTCGGCGAGTTCTTCGACCGCAGCGCCTCTTGGATGACACTGCCCACCCGTCCGTGGCCGACCACGATGTAGTGATCGTGGAGCGCCGTAGGCGTCAGCTCCCGGCGCGCCGTCCTCGCCGCGTCCGGAACTGCGGCTTCGCTCGCCGGGCCTTCCTTCGGCACGAACCGGTCGAGCAGTACAAAGAACGCCGGATTGAGCAGGATGGAGATGATGGCGCCGGCCAGGATCAAATCCTGCGCCTGCTCCGGCAGCACGCCGAGCGACAATCCGAGGCCCGCCAGGATGAACGAAAACTCGCCGATCTGCGCGAGGCTTGCGGAAATGACGAGCGCGGTCGACCTGGGATGACCGAACAGCCGCACGATCACGAACGCGGCGACCGACTTGCCGAACAGGATGATCCCGAGGGTCGCCAGCAACAGCCAGAGCTGTTCCGTCAACACGTCCGGGTCGAGCAGCATGCCGACCGAGACGAAGAACAGCACCGCGAAGGCGTCGCCCAGCGGCAGGGTCTCCTGCGCCGCCTGGTGGCTGAGCTCGGACTCGCTGAGAATCATGCCGGCGAAGAACGCACCGAAGGCAAAGGAGACGCCAAACAACGCGGCCGCGCCGAACGCGATGCCGAGCGCGATCGACAGCACCGCCAGCCGGAACAGCTCGCGCGAGCCGGTATGGGCGATATAGTGCAGCACCCACGGCACCACCCGCCGGCCGATCAGCAGCATGATGGCAACGAATGCCGCCACCTTGCCCATGGTGATGGCGAGGATGCGCGCCCGTT
>DATFDU010000183.1:0-2047 GCA_035251915.1 Dongiaceae bacterium
TACGGCTCGCGCACCACCACGCAGGCGATCGGATACATGCCGCCGGAGATGCCCTTGCCGATCACGACGATGTCGGGCTGGATGCCGTAGCGCTGATAGCCCCACATCTCGCCGGTGCGCATCATGCCGGTCTGCACCTCGTCTGCGATGTAGAGCGCGTCGTAGCGCTCGGTGAGCTTCTTCACCTCGGTGAGGTAGCCGGGCAGCGGCATGGGGAAGCCGTAGGTCGCGGGGATCGTCTCCATGATCACGGCGGCGACATCCTTGCCGCGCAGTGCGTCTTCCATCGCGTTGAGGTCGTTGAACGGCACGCTGAAGAACTCGTCCGGCCGGTCGGACAGGAACAGCTTGGAGAAGCGCTCCGAGCCGGTCGCGACCGCGAGGCCGGTGTGGCCGTGATAGGCCTTCACGATCGAGACGATCTTCTTCTTCTGCTTGGCATGGCGCGCGGTCTTGATGGCGATGTCGATCGCTTCGCCGCCGCCGGAGCCATAGATCGTGTAGTGCAGATCGCCGCCGCAGCTCTTGGCCAGCTTCTCGGCGAGCGCGGTGCGGCCGAGCGCCGGGAAGTGATGGTTGCCCATGTCGAAGCGCTGGGTGCCGCGGTTCAGCACTTCCACCAGCTCCGGATGGCGATGGCCGATATTGTAGGTCCCGCCGTTGAGATGCACGTCGATCAGGCGACGGCCGTCCATGTCGTAGAGGAAGTAGTCCTGCCGCCGGTCGATCACCAGGTCGACGCCGACATCTTGCCAGAACTGGGTCTTGCCGGGATTCCAGAACTCGATCGATTTCCGGATGAACTCTTTCTTCTCCGGGCTTTGCGCCTCGATCATCTCGGAATTGTCGGGGTTGGCCATGAACTGCTCCTCAGCCGTACCGGCTCAGATATTTCTCGGCCATCTCACAGGAATCGGCGCAATAGGCCTGGCCTTCCTGCTTGGCGAGGTCGGTCTCGTGATGCGATCCCATCCAGGCCAGCAGCAGCATTCGCCGCAGCAGGATGAAGGTCCAGATCTCGTCGTCCTCTTCCCTGGAGAGCGGACGCACGCGGCGATAGCCCTCCTTCCAGGCTTCCATCAGCTCCGGCACTTCCGGCTTGTGCTCGAAGAAGCTGACGGCGGTACCGGCGTCGTAGAGGAACCAGCCGATGCCGCAATCGTCGAAGTCGATGACGCGGGTGTTGCCTTGGTGGATGAGGAGGTTGGCGAGGCGAAAATCGGCGTGGATCAGGCCGTAGCGACCCGGCGCTTGGCCGAAGCGCTTCAACCGGCGCTCCATCGTATCGACCAGGCGCTGCAGGATCGGCCGGCGCTCGGCATTCATGTCGGGGCCGTCTTCCCAGCGGCCCCAGTTCGCGTGCTTGCCGAGCGAGTGCTCGAAATCCCAGTTCAGGCGCTCGAAGTAGGGCGGCCGCTTCCAGCCCATGGAATGGATGTGCGTGCGCGCGGTGACTTCACCGAGCTGCTTGAACGGCTCGATCAGATTTTCCTGCTGCGGCTCATGCCCGTCGATCAGGTGGAACAGCACGCAGTTGCGCGGGCGCGGTAGCGCGGGATGCGAGACGCTCTGGATTTCCTCGCCGTCCTGGCCGCGGATTGCTTGCGGCGTCAGCACGTTCGCCTCCGCCTGCAGCGCATGCATCCAGGCCAGCTCGCTCTTGATGCCGTTGACGCTGTGATAGCCCTCGCGATGCACCCGCAGGATCACCGGCCGCGCGCCGCTTGCAGGCGTCACCAGATAGGTGGTGTTTTCGGAATGATTGATCATCTCGAGCGTTGCGCCGGCGAGGCCCCAGCGCGGCAGCGCCGCTTCCGCCACGTGGCCGACCGCCTGCAGCAACTCCTCGTGGGTCAAAGTTCCGCTCATTCCAGCCCCTGCGCATGATTCGTGATTCGCCCGCCGCAACGCTGCTGCTAGGGGCATCTGCGCATCTGGGCAAGCTAGATGTGGGTAGGCGAGGCCGCTTGACAGGTGAGGCGAAGATTTTGACAGACAAGGCATTTCCCGCCGCCTTGATCCGCTTGCAAAGGCTGTGTCAAGATCA
>DATFDU010000184.1:0-6386 GCA_035251915.1 Dongiaceae bacterium
GCCGGCCAGTTCTCGTAGAGCGGAATGGCGAGCGCGACGGTCGCCGGCCCCAGCAGGAAATGCACGAACTGCGCGCCCTCGAAATAGATCTGGTAGGGCGTGCCGGTCACGACGAGCAATGCGAGCAGCAACAACACGGCAATCGCGACCGGATTGATGTAGGGCCGCCCGCCGGCGGCGCGCTGTGCTTTCACGCCGATCCAGTAGGCGATCAGCGTCGCGGTCAGCCACCCGAGCGGGTTGGCCTGGAGATAGACCCAGAGCTGGTCGAGCTGCGGGTTCATGCCCCGGATGTCTCCCCGGACGTCTCTGGCGCCTTGCCGCCCATCAGCCGGTCGACCCCGACGAACACCAGCGCCGCCACCGCGATGGTGAGCGCGGTGGAGCCGATCAGGGCCGCGACCAGAGCGACCGCCTCGGCTTCCAGCCGGGCAGCATGCAGGATGATGCCGGTGCCCGCCGGCACGAACAGCAGCGAGAAGTTCGCCAGCAGATCGTGGCTGGTCCGCCCCAGATTGTCCGGCACGCTCCGCCGCAGGCTGAGGAAGCCGAGCATGAAGACGGCGCCCAATACGGGACCCGGCACCGGCAGGTCGACCGCCCGCACCAGGCTCTCGCCCGCCAGCTGGCACAGCAACAGAAGAATGCCGGCTTCGATCATAGAAAGCTCCTCAAGGGGCAAATCTCGTGCCTTTGGCCAAATTGACGGGCCGGATACGGGGGGAGTCGAATTGGCCGACCATTCACAATTCACATGGCCCCGCGTTCCATGCAATCCCGATCGATCCTGCTCCGCAGTCTGGTGGCCGCCGGCGCCCTGACCGCGCTCGCGGGCGCGTCTCCGGCGCTCGAACCGATCGCCGTTGCCGTCATTGAGTTCGACTATATCGATCCCTCTGGCGGCGTGGTGGAACAGGAGCAGGTGGCTGCCGAGCGCCTGCGGACGCTGGTTCAGCAGGTGCGCGATGGCTTGGACCAGAGCGAACGCTATCGGATCGTGACGCTCGAATGCGATCCTGCGCCGTGCTCGGCTGGCCGCACCGATCCCGACGAGCTGATTGCCAAGGCACAGGCGGCGGGGGCGCGGCTGCTGGTGTTCGGCGGTATCCAAAAAATGAACGCGGTGGTCCAGTACGGCAATGCCGAGGTGGTGGATCTGGAGGCCGATCGCCTGGTCTTCGACCGCAATATTGCGTTCCGCAACGACAATGACGAAGCGTGGCGTCAGGCCGCGAAATACCTGGTCGCGGAGCTCATGAAAGAGAACCTGGTCCGGTAGATGATGTGGCGGTGGCTCGGCGCATTGGCGCTTTCATTCGCCTTGGCACCATCGGTTCATGCCGCCGATCCGATCAAGCTCGCCATCGCCGATTTCGACTACACGGATACGTCGGGCGAGACGCAGGACCAGACCGCGGCGCACGCCGAGCGTCTCAGGAATTTCACCCAGCTGATCGACGCTGAGCTGTCGGCGAGCGGCAGGTACCAGATCGTCGCCCTCGCATGCCCGAAGCGGCCTTGCTCCGCCGGCGCCATGGACGCCCAATCGCTGACCGACGCCGCGCGCCAGGCGGGCGCCCGCCTGCTGCTCTATGGCGGCATCCACAAGATGAGCACCCTGGTCCAGTTCGGAAAGGCGCAGATCGCCGACCTGGAAACCGACCAGGTGGTCTACGACCGCACCATCAGCTTCCGCGGCGACGACGACAACGCCTGGAAGCGCGCCAGCGAGTTCCTGGCCGAGGACCTCGTCGCGAAGGACTTGTCCTCGACGCAATAGGCGCGCTGTTACTTCCTGAGCTCTCCGCCGGTCGCCTTGTTCACCGCCGCGACGATCTTCGCGCTCAGCGTTTCGATCTCCTGGTCGGTCAGCGTGCCCTCGCGCGGCTGGATCGTGACCGAGAAGGCGATCGATTTCTTGCCGTCGGGCAGCGTGCCGCCCTGGAACAGGTCGAACACCTTGGCCTCGGTGATGAGGGCCTTGTCGGCGCTCCTCGCGGCGCGGGTCAGCTTGTCGGCCGGCACCGTCGCATCCACCAGGAACGCGAAGTCGCGCTCCAGCGGCTGGAACGGCGAGGCGTCGAGCAGCGGCCGCGCCGGTCCCTTGGAGCGCGGCAGCGGAATCCGCTCGAGGAACACCTCGAAGCCGACGACGGGCCCCTTGACGTCGCAGGCCTTCAGCACGCCCGGATGCAGCTCGCCGAACTGCGCCAGGATGGTGGGGCCAAGGCGCAGCACCGCCGAGCGGCCGGGATGGTAGTAGCCCGGTGCCTCGGGCAGGACCTGCAGGTTGTCGACCGGCGCACCGAAGGTCTGCAGCAGCGCCAGCGCGTCGGCCTTGGCATCGAACGCATCGACGTTGCGCGGCTTGCCCTCCCAATTGCGGGGGCCATGGAGTCCGACGCGCACGCCGGTCGCACTCAGGATCTGGCCCTTCTCGGTCTCGTCGAGATAGGACGGGCCGACCTCGAACAGGCCGACGTCGGGGAAGCCGCGCGCCGCGTTGCGCGATGCCGCCATCAGCAGGTTGCCGAGGATCGACGGCCGCATGGCGTCGAGGTCGGCGCTGATCGGGTTGGCCAGCATCACCAGCGGCGCATTGGCGCCCTTGGGCTGGAACAGCCTGGCGACCGCGCTGGGCATGAAGCTGAAGGTTACCGCTTCCAGTAGCCCGCGCGTCGCCAGCAGGCGCTTGGCCATCGGCACGCGGCGCTGCTGCGGCGTGACCGCCGGGTGCGGCAGCGCCGACAGCCTGGGCAGCGAGACCACCGGAATGTTGTCGTAGTCGTTGATGCGGATGACCTCCTCGACCAGGTCGGCCTCGCCCTCGACATCGAGGCGCCAGGACGGCGGTGTCACGCGCCAAAGCGTGACGCTGGTCTCCTCGACTCCGAAGCCAAGCTTGGACAGGATATCCTTCTGCTTGCCGGCCGGCACGTCGACGCCACCCAGCGTCGCCGAGCGCTCCGGCCGGAAGCCGATGACGCGGTGCCATTCCGGCCGCTCGCCGGCGCGCGTGACGTAGCTGGCCTCGCCGCCGCACAGCTCAAGGATCAGGCGCGTGCCGACCTCGATGCCCCAATCAGCGGATTCGGGATCGACGCCGCGCTCGAACCGGTAGCGCGCATCGGAATTGATGCCGAGCTTGCGCCCGGTGCGCGCGGTGACCACGGCATCGAACAACGCCGCTTCCAGGAACACGTTGCGGGTCTCGGCGGTGACGCCGCTGAGCTCGCCGCCCATGATGCCGCCGATCGCCTCGACCCGATGGTCGTCGGCGATCACCACCATGCCCGGCTCCAGCTCGTATTCGAAGCCGTCGAGCGCCAGCACCTTCTCGCCCGCCCGCGCCATGCGCATGGTCGGGTTGCCCGTCACCTTGTCGGCGTCGAACACGTGCAGCGGCCGGTTGAGGTCGTAGGTGACGAGGTTGGTGATGTCGACCAGCGCGGAGATGGGCCTGAGGCCGATCGCGATCAGCCGCTCCTGCAGCCACTGCGGGCTCGGGCCGTTCTTCACGTTGCGGAAATAGCGCCCGACCGCGAGCGGGCAGGCGTGGCCGACGTCGGTGCGTTGCCATTTCAGCGGCGGCTCGAACGTGCCCTTGATCGGCGTCTGGTCGAACGGCTTCAGCGTGCCGAGCCCGGCGGCCGCGAGGTCGCGCGCGATGCCGTGCACGCCGAGGCAATCGGCGCGGTCCGGTGTCAGCTTGATCTCGAACACCGGGTCGTCATAGCCCATGTAGGCGGCGAAGCTCTGGCCGACCGGCGCATCGGCGGCGAGGTCGATGATGCCGTCATGGTCCTGGCCCAGCCCCATCTCGCGCATCGAGCACAGCATGCCGTTGGACTCGACGCCGCGGATCACGCCCTTCTTGAGATCGAGCTTGGTGCCGGGGATGAAGCTGCCGACCGGCGCGAACACGCCCTTCATGCCGGTGCGCGCGTTGGGCGCGCCGCACACCACCTGCACGACCCCCTTGCCGGTGTCGACCTTGCAGACCCGCAGCTTGTCGGCGTTCGGATGCTGCACCGCTTCGACCACGTAGCCGATGGTGAAGGGCGCCAGATCCCTGGCACGATCCTCGATATGCTCGACCTCGAGCCCGATCATGGTGAGGGTGCGCGCGATGGTCCCGACATCGGTGTTGGTGTCGAGATGCTCCTTCAGCCACTTCAGCGTGAACTTCATCGCGTCAGCCCCCCGGTCATCGAGGGCACGTCGAGCGGCACGAATCCATAATGCTTCAGCCAGCGCAGGTCGGCGTCGAAGAAGGTGCGCAGGTCCGGGATGCCGTATTTCAGCATGGCGATGCGCTCGATCCCCATCCCGAAGGCGAAGCCCTGGTACTTGTTGGGATCGATGCCGCAATTGTTGAGCACCTTGGGGTGCACCATGCCGCTGCCCAGGATCTCCAGCCAGTCCTTGCCTTGCCCGAGCTTCAGCTCGCCGCCCGAGCGGTCGCAGCCGATATCGACCTCCGCCGACGGCTCGGTAAAGGGGAAGAACGAGTTGCGGAACCGCACCGGCAGATCCTCGATGCCGAAGAACGCGCGCACGAAATCGACCAGGCAACCTTTCAGGTGTCCCATGTGCGTGGTCTCGTCGATCACCAGGCCCTCGACCTGATGGAACATCGGCGTATGGGTCATGTCCGAGTCCGACCGGTAGCAGCGGCCGGGGACGATCACGCGGATCGGCGGCTTCTTGGACATCATGGTGCGGACCTGCACCGGCGAGGTGTGGGTGCGCAGGACCATTGCCTCCGCCTCGCCCGGTTTCTTCGGGAGATAGAAGGTGTCCTGCATCTGCCGCGCCGGATGATCCGGCGGGATGTTGAGCGCGGTGAAGTTCTTGAAGTCGTCCTCGATGTCCGGACCTTCCGCGACCTCGAAGCCCATCTCGCCGAAGATCGCGACGATCTCGTCGATGGTCTGGCTGATCGGGTGCAGGCGGCCTTCCGGCTCCGGCCGGGCGGGCAGGGTCATGTCCAGCGTCTCGGTCCTCAGCCGCTGGTTCAGCGCCTCGTCCTGCAGGGCGCTCTTGCGCGCCTCGATCGCCTCGGTCAGCGCGTCCTTCAGCTGGTTCAGCGACTGGCCGGCGCTCTTGCGCTCTTCCGGCGTGAGGCTGCCCAGGGTCTTCATGAGGTTGGTGACCTCGCCCTTCTTGCCCAGCGCCTCGACCCGCAGGTTCTCCAGCTGATCCAGGGCCCCAGCGCCGGCGATCGCCGCCAGCCACTTGTCCTTGAGCCCACTCAGATGTTGCATCGATCCCATCCTTGACTTTCGCGCCATCCAGATACGAGAAGGGGAGGTCCGGAGCAAGTCCGGCCTCCCCTCCATAACGCTTATGGTCGGCCGGCTATTGCAGCTGCAGCTTAAACTGGTCCAGGAGCATGAGGTTGAGGGCGCCGGACAGCAGGTCCTGGCGCTGGCCGTTCAGGCGCAGCTCCTCGAACGAGACTTTCTTGGTCTGGCGGTTGTGCAGATACACCAGTTCCACCTTGCTGCGCTGCCCGGCTTGGCCCAGCCGGTTGATCTCCGCCGTCACGGCGATGATGTCGTCGCTATCATAGACTTTGGAGCGCTCCGCCGTCCATTCGATGGAGGCGCGGGCCCCGGCCAGATCCATCACGAGTTCCTCGTTGGACTGGCCGGGCAAGGTCTTGGCGCGCTTGACGGCTGCGATATCCGACTTGTAGCTGTCGCACCCCAGCAGGGCCAGGGCAGCGGCCAGCGGTACCAGGAGAATGTAGCGCCGAACGCAGCCCGCGAGCATTGCGCCCCTTATGCCTTCTTGAGTGCCTCTTGCGCCTGCTTGGCAATGGCCGCAAAAGCCGCCGGTTCCCGGATCGCGAGGTCCGACAGAACCTTGCGGTCCAGCTCGATTCCCGCGCGCTTCACGCCATTGATGAACTGAGAATAGGTCAAGCCGTGCTCGCGCGCACCGGCATTGATGCGTTGGATCCACAGGCCGCGGAAGTCCCGCTTCTTCAGCCGGCGGTGGTCATAGGCGTATTGCAGGCCCTTTTCGACCTTCTCGAGGGCAATACGGTAGTTGTTGTTGGCCCGGCCGACATAGCCCTTGGCCATGTCGAGGACCTTCTTGTGCCGCGCATGCGTGGTAACGCCGCGTTTGGTACGTGCCATGATCTCGTCTCCGTCGCGCTGGGGAAAGTTCTAGAGGCCGTTGGGGAGGAAGAAGCGAATCACCTTCTTCGCGTCACCCTCGAACATCACTTCGTCGCGACGGCTCTGCCGCTTCATCTGCTTCGGCCGGTTGACCAGGCCGTGGCGCTTGTTGGCGGGCTTGAACTTCACCTTGCCGGAGGCGGTGAGCTTGAAGCGCTTCTTGGCGCTGCTCTTGGTCTTCATCTTGGGCATTTT
>DATFDU010000185.1:0-3809 GCA_035251915.1 Dongiaceae bacterium
GCCAATTGCTCCCACAACTGCGGCCCGCTATAAATCCCCCACTGATCCGAGGGACCTTATATGACGTATTGCGTCGGGCTGCTGGTGCGCGACGGGCTGGTGATGATTTCCGATACCCGCACCAATGCGGGGATCGACAACATCGCCTCGTTCCGCAAGCTCCATGTGTTCGAGGAGCCGGGCGAGCGGGTGCTGACGCTGGCGAGCTCGGGCAACCTTTCCGTCACGCAGTCGGTGCTGTCGCTGCTGAACGAGGGCTTCACGCATCCGGACACCGGCGAGACGCTGATGCTGTCCAAGTGCGAGACCATGTTCCAGGCGGCGCAGCTGGTCGGCCGCGCGGTGCGCGAGGTCTACAAGATCGACGGGCCGACCCTCGAGCAGCAGGGCGGCCGGTTCGAGGTCTCCTTCCTGCTCGGCGGGCAGATGAAGGAGCGGCGCCTCAGGCTCTACATGATCTACGCGGCCGGCAATTTCATCGAGGCGACCTCGGACACGCCGTTCCTGCAGATCGGCGAGACCAAATACGGCAAGCCGATCCTGGACCGCGCCGTCACCTACAACACCGATCTCTATGACGCGCTGAAGGTCGGGTTGATCTCGATGGATTCGACCATGCGCTCGAACCTCGCGGTCGGGCTGCCGATCGACATCATGATCCTGAAGCGCGACGCGCTGCAGACCGAGCTCAAATACCGCGTCGAGGCGGGCGATCCCTATTTCGAGGACCTGCGCCACCGCTGGTCGGAGGCGCTGAAGACCGCGCACCTCGCGATCCCGCGGCCGAGCTATGGCACGCCGAAATCCTGACATATTCTGGCAGCAGGCTGGAATAGCATCGCTCGGGTTCGATATTCGCAGGGAGGCTCCCATGGACAAGATCATCTTCCACCATGCGCCGATGTCGCGCAGCAACATCGTGCATTGGATGTTCGAGGAGCTCGGTGTGCCCTATGAGCTGCACGCGATGAGCCTGGACAAGGGCGATCACAAGAAGCCGGACTATCTCGCCATCAATCCCGTGGGCAAGGTGCCGGCGATCACGCACCAGGGCGTGACGATCTCGGAGGCGGCCGCCATCTGCGCCTATCTGGCGGACGAGTTTCCGGCGGCGAAGCTGTCGGTGCCGATCGGCACGCCGCAGCGCGGGCTCTATCTCAAATGGCTGTTCTACAGCCCGAGCTGCCTCGAGCCGGCGATGATCGACAAGGGCAACAACCGCCCGCCGGTGCCGCCGCGCCAGTCATCCTATGGCGACTTCGACACGGTGATGGACACGGTCGCGCAGGCGGTGAAGGACGGGCCGTACCTGCTCGGCCAGCACTTCACCGCCGCCGACGTGGTGCTCGGCTCCTGCCTGCAGTACGGCATCCTCACCAAGGCGCTGCCGGAGCGGCCCGAGTTCATGGCCTATCTGGGACGGCTGCGCGCGCGCCCGGCGCTGCAGCGCTCGTTCGCGAAGAACCAGGCGTTGTTCGCGGAGCTGCACCCGACCGGCTAGCATCTCCTAGATGGTCGCATTTTCGCCGAACCGGCATCCACTTCGGCGGAAAAATGCTCCAGCTCAGAACGGGCAGTTCTCGCGGCCGCAGCGACTGGCGCCGACCGCAGGGACATAGGCGTTGCAGATGCGGCACTGCTTCATGTCCTCGATCGGCTTGGCAGCCTGGTTCTTCTTCCCGCGGGTGCGCGGGTTGCGATCGAGCTCGGCCTGTTCGCGGCGCTTGATCTGGTTGCGGCGATAGAACCACCAGACGGCGCCGATCACCAGGACGATGAGCAGAAGCTTGGGCAGGGTCGGAATCGTAAACATGGGGTCATTTAGCGGCTGCGTGCGCGCCCGGTCAAGGAAGGGTCAGGCGCCGACGATCATCGGCAGCGCGGCGCCATCGCGCAGGACTCCCTGCAGCGTCGGCGAGAAGCTGCCGTCGGCCTCGTGCATGATGAGGCCGGGCAGCAGGATCGCCGGCAGGCGCTGATCGAGGCGCCCGGTCACGATTGCGCGATGCGCCGCCGCGCCCGCTTTCGGATGCAACGGCAGGATCGCGATGCCGCCGCAACGGCTGCCGAGCAGCGCCAGCAGTTCCGGCAGCCGGTCGGCGCGATGGATGAAGGTGATGGTGCCGCCTGGGCGCACGGCCTTTGCCGCGGCGGCGACCCAGGCGGCGAGATCGGCGTCGCCCTCGATGTTCGCCAGCGCCTTGATCGGATTCTCCGAAGGCGTCGCGGCGCCGCGTTTCAGATACGGCGGATTGACGATGACATGATCCGCCGGCTTAGCGTAGATCGGCAGCGTGCGGTCGAGGATGTCGCCGGCGATGAAGGTGACGCGGCCGGCGAGGCCGTTCTCCTCCGCGTTGCGCCTGGCCAGGTCCGCCAGATCGGACTGCAGGTCGACGCCGGTGCAATGCACGTCCGCCACGCGCCGCGCGAGGCACAAAGCGGCCGTGCCCACGCCGCAGCCGAGATCGACCACGCACTCCCGCGGCTCGGCCGGGCAGGCGGCGGCGAGCAGGATGGGATCGATCGCGGCGCGATAGCCGACGGCCGGCTGATGCAAGGACACGCGCCCGCCGAGCACACTGTCGAGAGTCGTCGATGGCGCGTCGTTCATGACGGGGCCACCGGATAAACGAGGGCAAAGCGCTCGAGGATGACGGGCATGTCTTCACTCGGCGTGCGGCCGAGCGCTTCGCAGCGGCGCGAGAAATAGGACCAGTGCGCATCGCGCCAGTATTGCAGCGAGCGGTCGCCCTCGCCCTCCGCCGCGGCGAAGTCGGCATCGACCTTGTCATACGGACGGATTTCGACCTGCGTGGTGCGGATGACGAGGAGCGGCGCGCCGGTATAGCCAGTGACGAGGCTGCAGCCGCCATGCACCGGTATCATGGTGGGGTCGAGCTCGGCGTCCCACAACAGGCCGGCGGTCGCGCGCTTCGGCCCGCGTAGCACCAGGTCCGCGAGGTCGCGCGCCAGCTGCTCGCTGTCGCCGAAATGCCAGACCTGATAATCGGCTGCCGCCGCCAGGTCGGGGACAGCGCGGCAGGCCGCTTGCCAGAACTCACGCTGCCGCGCTTGCGCGTCGTTCACAGCCACCCGCCCTGTTCCGGCTCGTGCCATTCCTTGGCGCTCTTCAGGATGCCGACCGCTTCGTCATACTCCTCGTCCGCCACCATCAGGCGCTGGGGCAATACGCCGATGCTGCCCTGGACGATGCTGGCATGGGTATCGAACAGGAAGGCGGTCACGCCGCCATCCGACAGCAAGGCGGTCAGGAAGGACAGGCGGACGGGATCGGTGCTGCGCGCGATCTCCTTCACGCCTTGCGCTCCGCCTCGTTCACGCGATCGTTCGTAGGGTTCTTTACCATAAGGCTGCGTCGATTGTTGTCATTGCGTTCCCATACCCGGTCATTATGCTGCGAACCCGCGTTCCGCACCATGCGAATGCAGGACCGGGACGCTGCAATGGGTCTCATTCGAGGCGGTGCCGGCGGTGCCGCCGGAAAGGGTTTGCGTGGCGGTCATCGTCAATCTGGAAACCGGGCGGGACAAGCACCCGGACGCCCTGGAACGCCTGACCCAGCTGGTACGCGACGACCTCGACCGGGTCAACGAACTGATCCTTCAGAACATGCAAAGCCCGGTCGCGCTGATCCCCCAGCTGGCGGGCCATATCATCGCGGCCGGCGGCAAGCGGCTGCGGCCGGTGCTGACCCTGGCGGCGGCCCGGCTGTGCGGGCATCCCGGCCCACGGGCGGCTGGCCTCGCGGCCTGCGTCGAGTTCATCCACACCGCCACCCTGCTGCA
>DATFDU010000186.1:0-3075 GCA_035251915.1 Dongiaceae bacterium
AGCGGTGCCGTCTCCGAATCGACTTCTCCCGCCACCAGTTCGCACAGCTCGCCGAAAGTGGCGCCATCGCGCATCGCCAGCAGCGCAGCGAACTCCAGCGGATCGATGGCGCGGAACTTCACGTCGTGCCCGATGCGCCAGGCCATGATCGCGCGCTCGCAGCGCGCCGCCCGGTCGAGCTCGACGGCGGCATTCTCCAGCAATTGCGGCCGCGCCTCGTCGACCGGGGTCGAGATCCGGAACGCATCGAGCGTCGGATGGAAGGCGAGCCGGATGCTGCCCCAGAACTCCGGCGGCACGCCGACCAGGTCGGCGAGGCCCGCGGCCGGAGCATCCACGGCATCGAATGCGAAAGCCAGCGCCCAGTCGAACCGCGCCATATCGGCGAACCACGGGTCGTCGCGATAGGGCGCCTCGCTCGCCAGGAATTCGGCGACGTGACGGCCGACCCAGCGGATCGAGGGATGCTGCGACGGATGCTTCGCAACATAGGCGCGCGCCATCTTGTCGAACGCCTCGTCGCCCATCAGCGCTTTCAGGCCGGGCAGGTCGTTGCCGAGCGCCTCGGCCAGGCGCGCCCAATAGGCGTTGCGATAGACGCCGAACATGGTCTCGGCGGACTCGCGCGCATTGCCGCGCACGGACCCGAGGATGTCCCGCGACCGGCCGAGCAGCCCGTCCTGGAAGACATGCTCGGTGCGCCGCAGGTCCATCACGCCACCTGCGCCGGCTGCTTGAGGGCGGCGGCCGCGACCTTGCGCGCCTGCGCGAGCTCGGCGGTCAGCTCTTCGAGCGCCGGGATCTTGTCGTCGCGCTCGATCATGGTCGCGACCGCGCCGAGCCGGCGGATGGCGTGGGCGTAGAGCTGCCACACGCCGTCCACCACCGGATGGTCGTGGGTGTCGATGATGTAGGTCTTGTTGTGCTCGTGTCCGGCGAGGTGGATGTAGGCGACCGCGTCGCGCGGGATCGCGTCGATATAATCGGTGGCGCGGAAGTCGTGGTTGAAGGCACTGACATAGACGTTGTTGACGTCGAGCAGCAGCCGGCATCCGGTGCGGCGCGCGATCTCCGCCAGGAAGTCCCATTCCGGGATCGCGTCGTTGGCGAACGTCACACAGGTGGACGCGTTCTCCAGCGCGATCTCGCGGCCGAGGAACGATTGCACCTGATCCACCCGCGCGCAGACATGCGCCAGCGCCCCCTCGGTCAAGGGCAGGGGCAGCAGGTCGTGCATGTTGAGGCCGGCGACGCCGGTCCAGCACAGATGGTCGGAAATGATGGCGGGCTCGACCCGCGCCGCCAGGGCCTTCAGGCGCGCGAGATAGTCCATGTCGATGGGATCGGTCGAACCGATCGACAGCGACACGCCGTGCATCACCATCGGATAGCGCGCGCGAATCGCCATCAGCTTGGCGAGCGGCCGGCCGCCCTCCACCATGTAGTTCTCGGACAGGATCTCGAACCAATCCACATCCGGCTTTCCTTCGAGGATTGCCGGATAGTGCTGAGGCCGGAGGCCAAGGCCGAATCCGAGTGAGCGAACCAAGTGCTCCGTCATGCTTGCTGCGACGCCTGGAGACAGAGGTCAGAAAGATACGGGCGCCGGCCGTCTCCGGCTGGCGCCCGTCGATCCTAGCAGAAGTCGGTCAGCCGTTGATCACGGTACCGCCGGCGGCCGTGCAGGCCTCCGCGCTGGACTGCTCGACGAAGCCCTGGCCCTTGCAGGCGTTCTGGCCCTTGCAGGCGTTGCTTGCGGTCTTGCAGGCGCTCTGGCCCTTGCAGGCATTGATGCCCTGGCACTTCACGCTGTCGGCGCTGGCCGGCGCGCTGGTGAGAGCGACCGTGCCACCCATCAACATGGCTGCGGCTGCGGCGGCGAGGGTGGCGCCCGTGATCTTGCGAATCGACGTCATGGAACTTCCTCCTGAACTCAGGTTTTGTCTGTCGCAGCTACCGGAGACGGTAGCGTTTCCCACCGCGGGGACTAAATCACCTTTGTGTGAAAAAGTTAACATGTCGAAAGTTGCACACCCGGCGGGCGGGCTATATGTAAAAAGCCACCTCCCGATCAGGACAGGACATTTCCCTCTAGGGGCTGCATCTCGCAGTCCCGGAACTGCGGAGCGCCATGAATCATCTCGACCGTCTGGAAGCGCAGAGCGTCTACATCCTGCGCGAAGCTTTCAACCGCATCGACAAGCTGGCCATGCTGTGGTCCCTGGGCAAGGACTCGAACGTCATGGTGTGGCTGGCCAAGAAGGCGTTCTTCGGCCACGTGCCGTTCCCGGTCATGCACATCGACACGGAAAAGAAGTTTCCGGAGATGTATGCCTTCCGTGACCGCTATGTCACCGAATGGAAGCTGAACCTGATCGCCGACAAGTGCCCGCCGGTGGAGGAGATGGACCCGACCCTGCCGCCGGCCGCGCGCTCGGCGGCGCGCAAAACCGTCGGCCTCAGGAACGCGATCGAGCGCTACGGCTTCAATGGCATCATCGCCGGCATCCGGCGCGACGAGGAGGCGGTGCGCGCCAAGGAGCGGGTATTCTCGCCGCGCGGCGAGAGCGGCCAGTGGGACTTCCGCGACCAGCCGCCGGAATTCTGGGACTATTTCAACACCGACCTGCCGCCCGGCACCCACCTGCGCGTGCATCCGCTGCTGCATTGGACCGAGATGGACATCTGGCGCTATATCGCGCGCGAGAAGATTCCGGTGGTCGAGCTCTATTTCGCCAAGAACGGCAAGCGCTACCGCTCGCTCGGCGACCAGGACATCACCTTCCCGATCGACAGCACCGCCAATACGGTCGAGGCGATCATCTCTGAACTGGAAGGGACCAGGGCGCCGGAGCGTGCGGGCCGCGCCATGGACCGCGAGACCGAAGACGCATTCGAGCGGCTGCGCGCCGCCGGCTATATGTGAGGCGCGCGCCATGACAAACACCTTGATGAGCACCGAACGCGACCTGATGCGCATCGTGATCGTCGGCCACGTCGATCACGGCAAGTCGACCCTGGTGGGGCGGCTGTTCCACGACACCGGCTCGCTGCCCGACGGCAAGCTGGAGCAGA
>DATFDU010000187.1:0-3639 GCA_035251915.1 Dongiaceae bacterium
TGCCGCCGAGCTTCGGGTCCTTGAGTTGCATGGCGCCGGCGTCGCCTTTGAGCTGCATGGCGGTCAGCACGTGCATGGAGACGCCGGTGGCGCCGATCGGGTGGCCCTTGGCTTTCAAGCCGCCGGAGCGGTTGATGGGGAGCTTGCCGTCCTTTTCGGTCCAGCCTTCCTCGATGGCGCGGGCGCCCTCGCCCGGCTTGGTCAAGCCCATCGCCTCGTATTCGATCAGCTCGGCGATGGTGAAGCAGTCGTGGGTCTCGACGAAGCTGAGGTCATCGAGCGTGAGCTTTGCATTCGACAAGGCGTGCGACCAGGCCAGCTGGCAGCCTTCGAACTGCACGATGTCGCGGGCGCGCATGGGGAGGAAATCGTTGACCTGCGCGACGCTGCGGATCAGCACCGCGCGCTCGGCCGCGAGCGCAGTGTCGAGGTCGGCGAGCACCAGCGCCGCAGCGCCGTCTGAGACCAGCGAGCAGTCGGTGCGCTTGAGCGGGCCTGCGACCAGCGGGTTCTTGTCCGAGACGTTGCGGCAGAAGTCGTAGCCGAGGTCCTTGCGCATCTGCGCGTAGGGATTGTCGACGCCGTTGCGATGGTTCTTGGCGGCGATGCGCGCCAGCGCGTCCGACTGGTCGCCATGGCGCTGGAAGTAGAGCTCGGCGATCCGGCCGAACACGCCGGCGAAACCGCCTGGGGTATCCGCCTCATCCTTGACGTAGCTCGCCTTCAAGAGGTTGCGGCCGATGGCGGCGCCGTCATTGGCGGTCATGTGCTCGACGCCGATCACCAGCACGATGCGCGCCTGCCTGGCGGCGATCTCCTTGATGCCCTGGTGCACGGCGGCGGAGCCGGTGGCGCAGGCGTTCTCCACCCGCGTCGCCGGCTTGAAGCGCAACGCGGGATCGATGCCGAAGCTGAGCGAAGAAGGAAAATCCTGGGCCGAGAAGCCGGCGTTGAAGTGGCCGACGAAGATCGCATCGACATCCTTGGGCGCGACGCCGGCATGCTTCAGGGCGCCGGCGCCGGCTTCCACCATCATGCTTTCGATGTCCTTGTCGGCGTGCTTGCCGAACGGCAAGTGCGACCAGCCGATGATCGAGGTGCCAGTCATTCCGCATCCTCCTGCTGTAACGTCTCCTGGAACCGCACGGGCCTGCCGATCGGCGATCCGATGAGCTCGTCGTCACGCATCACGATGCGGCCGCGCACGATGGTCGCCTTGGGCCAGCCGGTGACCTCCATGCCGTCGAACGGCGTCCAGCCGGACTTGTTCTTCATCATCGCGTTGGTGATGGTGCGCCTGGCCTTGAGGTCCACCACCGAGAAGTCCGCATCGTAGCCAAGGGCAATGCGGCCCTTGCCCGCTATGCTGTAGATGCGTGCTGGACCCGCGCTGGTCAAGTCGATGAAACGCTGCAGGGTAAGGCGCCCGGCGTTCACGTGGTCCAGCATCACCGGGATGAGGGTCTGCACGCCGGGCATGCCGGACGGGCTTTGCGGGTATGGCCGCGCCTTCTCTTCGCGGGTGTGCGGCGCATGATCAGTGCCGATCACATCGACAATACCGGCATTGAGCGCACGCCAGATCCCGTCTCGGTGACGGGCATCTCGAATCGGCGGGTTCATCTGCGCGAAGGTGCCGAGCCGCTGATAGCAATCCGGCGCCACGAGGGTCAGGTGGTTGACCAGCACCTCGACGCTGGCGAGATCCTTGTTGGCGGCGAGGATATCCATCTCGTCAGCGGTGCTGACGTGCAACACATGTACCCGCCGCGCCGCACGCCGCGCCAGGCGCAGGAGCCGCCTGGTGGCGCGGATCGCCACCTCCTCGTCGCGCCACACCGGATGCATCGAGGGATCGGCGCCATCGCGCACCAGGGCCAGGCGCTCGCGCAGGCGCGGCTCGTCCTCGGAATGGATCGCGACGCGCCGTCTGCCGTGGCGCAGCACCGCCTCCAAAGCGTCATCGTCCGCCACCAGCAGCGAGCCGGTGGAGGAGCCCATGAACACCTTCACGCCCGCGCAGCCCGGTAGCAGCTCCAGCCTGCCTAGCTCAGCCGCGTTCTCGTCGGAGGCGCCGATGAAAAAGGCATGGTCGACCCAGGCGCGACCGGCGGCGCGGCGGAGCTTGTCCTTCAGCGCCGCCTCATCAACCGTATTGGGATTGGTGTTCGGCATCTCGAAAAAGGCCGTGACCCCGCCCATGGCGGCGCCGGCCGAGCCGGCCGCCAGGTCTTCCTTGTGCTCGAGGCCCGGCTCGCGGAAATGGACCTGGGTGTCGATGACGCCGGGCAGGATGGTGAGGCCGGCGGCGTTGAAACGCTCCGCCGCGTCGGCCGAGCCCAGGGCGCCCAGGGCCGCGACTCGCCCGTTCTTCACCCCGATGTCGCAGGACTCGAGGCCGTTCGGCGTCGCCACCTGGCCACCCGTCAGAACAAGGTCGAAATTGTCTGGCATTCGCGCCGCCGATGATCCAATCCGGCCCCGGAAACGCCGGAAAATGAAGGGGAACTGCCCTTGTTTAGAGGGCGCCGGCCATCGGCGCAAGGTCGCCCGTTCGCCCCCTCAAAATCGTGACGCGCGGCCACCAATTGCGCTAAAATGGCTGCCCTCAAAGGAGCATGCGGTGACCATCATCATCGGGACGAGCGAGCTTAGGGCCAAGCTGGAAGAGCTGCGTGCCGAGCACCGCGATCTGGACCTGGCCATCCAGAGCATGGCAGAGACCTCCCCCTTCAACCAGCTGCAGATCCAGCGCATGAAGAAGCGCAAGCTGGTCCTCAAGGATCAGATCATCAAGCTGGAGAGCCAGCTGTTGCCGGATATCATCGCCTAGGCGATTTTCCCCAATGTCATCCCGGCCGAGCGAAAGCGAGAGCCGACCCATGCGATCCATCGACGGCGCGGCCACATCCCATGGGCCCGGCTCTGCGCCACTGCGTGGCTTGGCCGGGATGACAGTTGGGAGCGTGCACGTCGCCTGATCAACCCCACGGCAGATACGTCGGGTCGCGGAATGCTTCGAAGTCCTCGATCGCGAGGCACTGCGAGACATGTTCGCCGTCCTCGGAGAGCGGGAAGACGCCGGTCTCGACGGCGCGGGTGATGCCGTTGGGCATGGGCCAGGTGGTGGAGCGGAAGGTCGGCACCTTCTCTTCCGCGGCACGCCGATAGAGCGCCAGGATCTCGTCCGGCTTGTTGAAGCGCAGCTCGTCCAGATAGTACCCGGTGAAGTCGCGGCCCTGCCATTCGACCGCGTTGGTGCCGACCACGCGGTAGCGCACGCGGAACGGCGCGCTCTCGATATCCACCAGGTAGATGTTGGGCAGCAGATGGCGGATGTCGGCCGGATCGATGTCGGCCCGCCGCGGCATGGCACGGTCGCCGCGGCACAGCGTCCAGTAGTCGTGGAGCTGCCTGATCGACGGCAGATGGCGCGGCGACGCGATATACATGCCGCCAGTGATAGGCCGTCAACGCTGCTTGTTCAACTCGGCGTAATAGCGGCGCTTCTCGTCGTACATGTCGGCGTCGGCCTTGCTTAGGGCCTCGTCGGCATTCTGCTTGGCGGAGAACTGGTGGATGCCGACCGCGCAGGACAGCTGCAGCGCCTCGCCCTGCCACATCACCGGCTGGGTCTGG
>DATFDU010000188.1:0-8626 GCA_035251915.1 Dongiaceae bacterium
GAGCATACCCAGATCAAGAGGATCAAGGACCCGGCGGGCCGGGACATGCTGTGGATCGGCGACTTCCCGACCGACGATCCGCAGGACCCGAACACCGATCTCGGCGCGATCCTCGAGAACATGGTATCGGTGACGCCGCTCGAGTGCGATTCCACGGACATGCCTTCGCTACCGCAGGCGGCAGCCAAGCTGTCCGACCTGAAGCCGGCCAAGGCCGCGCGCAAGCGGGCGGCCGGATGAGCCTGCAGGCCCGCAAGATCCGCCTCATCATGAGCCTGCGGCGCGCGGGCATCACCGACACGCGCGTGCTGGCGGCATTGGAGCGCATCCCGCGCGAGAATTTCGTGCTGCCGCATTTCCACGACCAGGCCTACGAGGACCAGGCGCTGCCGATCGCGCAGGGCCAGACCATCAGCCAGCCGCAGATCGTTGCCTTGATGACCGAGGCGCTGCAGGTCGAGAAGACCCACAAGGTGCTGGAGATCGGGACCGGCTCCGGCTACCAGGCCGCCGTGCTGTCGCGCCTGGCGCGCCGCGTCTATACCATCGAGCGCTTCGCCTCTCTGCTCAAGGAAGCGGAGGCGCGGTTCCACGAGCTGCGCATCCACAACATCACCTCCAAGACCGCCGACGGCGCCAAGGGCTGGAAGGAGCAGGCGCCGTTCGACCGCATCATCGTCACGGCAGCCGCCGACGGCGTGCCGCAGACCTTGATCGATCAGCTGGCCGAAGGCGGCATCATGGTGGTTCCGGTCGGCGCCGAGCGCGGCGACCAGGTGCTGCTGCGGCTCGTGAAGAAGCCCGATGGCCTGCATCAGGAGATCCTCGCCGACGTGCGCTTCGTGCCGCTGGTCGGGGGCGCCCTTCCGGAGGACGAGGGCCGGGCGCCGCGCACGGCGCAGAACGGGCGGTGATGGCTCGCAGCCTCAGCCTTCGCTCGATGCTCGCCGTCGCGGCCGTCGCGACCATGCTTGCCGGCTGCAGCAGCCTCGACACCATGCTGGCGTCGCCGCCGGCGCCCGATCCGGCGGTGCCGGCGGGAGCGCCGTTCGGTGAGATCAGCAACGGCCAGTATGTCGTCGCGCCCGGCGACACGGTCGCGATCGTGTCCGAACGCACCAACACGCCGATCCGCACGCTGATCGATCTCAATGGGTTGAATCCGCCTTATGCGCTCAAGGCCGGGCAGATGCTGAATTTGCAGCCGCGCAACAGCTACCTGGTGCAGAAGGGCGATACGCTCTACGGCATCGCCACGCGCCAGGGTGTCTCGATCAGCGCACTCACACAGCTCAACGACTTGCGTCCCCCTTATACCCTGCAGATCGGCCAGGCCCTGGTCCTGCCGACCAGCGTCGACGCCCCGACAGCAGTTGCCAGCGCGCCGCAGCCCGCTGCGCTGCCCACCGGTCCGCAGCCGAAGCCGTTCGTGCCGGAGGGCGCGACCGCCGTGCAGACGCAAGCCGGCAGCACCGTGTCACCGCCACCCGGCGGCGGCATCACCACCGGCGGCCTGCCGCCGCTGCAAGGCGCGCCCGCGCCGGGCGAGCCGGTCGAGATCGTGCCGACCCAACCGACGCCGCCGACACAGACCGCGCAGATCGAACCGCCGCCACCGGCAAAGGCCATGCCTGACGGTGACCCCTTGCCGGCGCTCAGGCCCGACAGCCCCTTCATCTGGCCGGTCGATGGCAAGGTCGTTTCCCGGTTCGGCCCCGCCAAGGACAACCAACGCAACGACGGCATCAACATCGTGGCGCCGGTCGGCGCACCGGTGAAGGCTTCGGCGCCGGGCGTGGTCGCCTATGCCGGCAACGAGCTGCGCGGCTTCGGCAACATGGTGCTGCTGCGCCACGCCGACGGCTGGGTCACCGCCTACGCGCACAACTCATCGCTGCTGGTCGAGAAGGGCGACAAGGTCGGCCAGGGCCAGACCATCGCCCGCGTCGGCAGCAGCGGCAACGTCGACATCCCACAGCTGCATTTCGAGCTGCGCAAGGGGACGAAAGCGGTAGACCCGCTGAAGGTGCTGACGCGGTAAGCCCCCCTTCTCCAATCGTGGGACAGTTGAGATGGCTGCGCTGCAGCCTGGCCCTTGGCCGTTCCCAGATTCATCAGGCGTTCATCTTGCGCGCGCCAGGATTGCCCCGGGCTGAAGGGGCATTCACCTTGGGGAGGGGGCCATGAGAAACCCAGCAATCTTGCTTGGATTGGTATTCCTGGCGGCATGCGCGGGCCGCGACGCGAAGCCTGTTGCAGTGATGAACGCCTACGACAGAGATCTTTCCTGCGAGCAGATCCAAGCGGAAATTCAGAACAACGAGACCAAGGCCCGTCAACTCGTCGATGAGCAGAGTTCGTCGCGCAATGCCAACATCGCAGTGGGGGCAGTTGGCGTATTGCTGTTCTGGCCGGCGCTATTCGCCCTCGATCTCTCCGACGCTGAGAGAGTGGAGATCGATGCGCTGCATCAGCGCAACATGCACTTGGCCAACTTTGCCCGTGACTGTTCCTCAACTACATCGGGTGGTTCCATCACTACGGCGCGCGCCGTGCGCGCTGGCGCATTCGACGGTAGATGGACCGGCGAGGGAGAGAATGATGGCTGTGGTTCGCCTTGGGCGATGGAGATCAAGGTTCAAGGTGGGGAAGCCAAGGGCCTGCTTTGGCGCGGCAAGACCGAATACAACTTCCAGGGCGAAGTCACTCGAGAGGGGAAGCTCGAGAAGCTGCTGGCAGGGAAGACCGCGGCGTCCAATGGCATCGCAGGGCCGCGCTTCATTACGGTGAACACCATCTTCGATGGAGACGCGGCATCTGGGGACTATTCGATGGCGGCGGCGGGCGTGAGTACGTGCACCGTGGGCGTGACCTTGGACCGGCATCAGGCATAGATACATTCCGAGGCATTCGTAGGCGGTGGTGTAACCTTTCCTAGCTACGCTTGTCGGCGCACCAAACTCGTCGAGCACGCCGACGATCGTTGTCGCGCCTGTCCGTCGCAGGTGGCACAGAGCCGGCGGTGCGCTACCCCTGCCGGTCCTTGTATTCCGTGTAGATCAGAATCTTGTTCACCGTCTCCCCGTCATCCGATAGCGGGAGAAAGACCGTTCCGGCCTCCAGCCAGTCGCGTTCCGGATCCATCGTGCGGTCGGCGTCGTACAGCACGCACTTCTTCTCGATCACCAGGCGATAGTTCTCCAGCACGTCCTCCTTCGAGCGGCCGTCCCAGTTGTCGAACACGCTCCTGCCGGTGGGATTGTGCCCGCGCGCTTCCGCTTCGCGCGTGCCGACCAGGCGGTAGGTGAGGGTGTAGGGCTCGTACCCGACATCCACCATCACGATGCCTTGCAGGAAGCTCGGCAGGTCGAGCGGCTCGATGTCGGCGCGCCGTGGCATCGCGCGGCCGCCTCGCTTGCCGTTCCAATAGTCGTAGATCTCGCGGATGCGCGGATGACAGAAATCGAGGAAGTCGAGGGTGATCCAGCGTGGATAGCGGTTGCTCATGAGTACGCATGTTCTCTTCTGTCGCAACAAGAAGTAGGGCGACAGTACCGAAATCAGGCGAGTCGGAGCAAAGAGTGGTTTGCTTAGCAGTCCTGCCAGACCGGCTTGCGCTTCTGCAGGAAGGCGTCGATGCCTTCCTCTGCGTCCAGCGCCTGCATGTTCTCGGTCATGATGTGCGCGGCGTAGTCGTACGCGTGCTTCAGGTCCATGTCGATCTGGCGATAGAATGCGCCCTTGCCGAACTTCAGGGTCTGGATCGACTTGGCCGCGATCTTGCGCGCGAGCGCCATGGTCGCTTCGGTGAGCTCGCCGGCTGGCACCGCCTTGTTGATGAGACCGATGCGGCAGGCCTCCTCGGCGTCGATCATCTCGCCGGTCAGCAGCATCTCCATCGCATGTTTCGGCGCGACCGCACGCGTCAAGGCCACCATCGGCGTCGAACAGAACAGCCCGATGTTGACGCCCGGCGTGGCGAACCGCGCATCGTCGGCGGCGATGGCGAGATCGGCGGTGGCCACCAGCTGACAGCCGGCCGCGGTCGCGATGCCCTTGACCTCCGCGATCACCGGACGCGGGAAATCCGCGATCGCCTGCATCAGGCGGCCGGCGAGGCTGAACACCTTGTTGTAGAACTCCGGCGACGGATCGGCGCGCAGCTCCTTGAGGTCGTGGCCCGCGCAGAACACGGCGCCGGCGCCACCGATGATGACCACGCGCACCTGGTCGTCATAGGCCATCGATTCCAGCTGCGTCATCAGCTGCCGCATCAGCTCGAGCGACAGTGCGTTGCGTGCATCGGGGCGGAACAAGGTCAATCGCACGATGCCCGGCTCGACTTCTTCACGTAGGACCAGGTCGGTGCCCGGCTGGATCTTGGGCTGCGTGGGTCCGCGAGTTGCCGTTTGTACAATGGCCATGGCGTTCTCCCGATGTTTATACCTGCGCGGCGATGAACAAATAGTCCCCGCCGACGTCTTCGTACTCGGCCGTCGTCTGCTCGAACCGGTCCTTCGCCAGGTCGCGGCGCAGGCGCTCGAGCCCTTCGCCCAGCTCATCCGGGTCCGCCAGGTTAGCGAAGGCCGAGATGTTCGCCCGCACCCGCTGGTCAAGATAGAGATGGGGTTGATGCTTGCCGCTGTAAAGCAGCATGTCGACCGGCTGCAGCGGCATGAAATACAGCTTCTGCGTCCAGGTCCGGAAACCGGCGCGGCGCAGCGAGATCTCGACCGTGTTCCAGTCCGGCATGGTGTCGGCCGCCTCGGCCATCATCTCGGGGAAATAGGCGCTGAGCCAGTAGCGTTTGATCTGCTCCGGCAGTGCGGTGAAGATCACCAGCCGACCGCGGTCGAGCACGCGCGCCGCTTCCGCGAACGAGGCTTCGAGATCGTCGAAATGATGAATCGCCAGCGTGCAGATCGCGCCGTCGAAGCCCCGGTTGGGAAAGGGCAGGTTGGCGGCGTCCGCACCGACCAGGCGCAGTCCCGGCGCCTTTGCGCGCGCCGTGCGCAGCATCAGGCCGGAACGGTCGAGCCCCATCATATCGTAGCCATGCCGGTCGCCCAGCGCCGTCGTGTAGTTGCCGGTGCCGCAGCCGATGTCGAGGACATCGGCGCCCTGCTTCAGGTCAAGCAGCTCCGCCAGTATAGTGAGGATCTCGGGTTCGGCGCGGCGCGTCGCATCATAGGTGGCGCCGATCTTGTCGTACAAAGGCTGGAAGGCAAGGTTGCTCATGGTGCTCATCGGTGAACCAGATCAAGTATGGCGCGCGTCAACGGCGCGTTCGAATCGGACAGGGAGTGCGTGATCGAAAAGTGGTGCAGCCCGGCGACTTCCATCAGCCGGACGTCGGCGCCCTTGGCGGACAGCTTGGCGGCGAAGCGCCGCGACTGCTCGATCCACAACGGCGGCTCGGCCGCGCCGGCCGCAACGATGGTCGGCACCCGGCAATGCAGCGGCAGGAACTGCGGGCTCAGCCCCAGCACATCTTCGGGCGCGAGCCGCACATCCTCGTTCACCTGGATGCGCAGGACGGGGCGCAGGTCATAGATGCCGGTGACCAGGATGGCGCCGGCGATCGGCGCGCGCGGTAGGCCGTGCCGGGTCCAATCCTCCGTCATCAGCATGGCCGCGAGGTGAGCGCCGGCCGAGTTGCCGGCGACGTAGATCCGATCCGGATCGCCGTTGAGCCGCGCCGCCTGCTGCCGGGTCCACAGCAGGGCCTCCCTGGCCTGCGCCACCACCGTTCGCAGTGGCACCGAGGGGCAGAGGTCGTAGCCCGGCATCACTGCCGCCGCGCCGGCCTCGACCAGCGGCCCGGCGACGTGGCCGAAATGATCCTTGGAGAGGGCGCGCCAGAAGCCGCCGTGGAAGAACAGGACGATCGGTCCGCCCGGCCGCGGTGCCGGATAGAGGTCGCCGAGCTGGCGCGGGCCATCGCCATAGCGCTGGTCCCGGAGGACGGAAATGCGGTCCTTCAGGGCGTCGGAAAGGGCGAGATCCCGGGCCAGCCAGGACTCGTGGTCGGGCACCGCGATCCGCGGCATCGTCTGCCGGGATAGGTCCTCATCGCCAATCAGGTCGTAGTCAGGGTCGGGCGACATGGTCGTCCATTTGCGTCAATGATTGCCAAACCCTGCGGAAATGTCGAGAACAGCGAGGTCGAGTCTTGTGGTATCATAATACCAAAATCATAAGCTATTGATTATGAATGATTTAGCTCCATTGACGAGCGTCATCTGCTCCTCTATACGAACCGCCGGCCGCCGGCGGACCTCGAAATCCCCCGGCCAACAGGAGCAGACGACATGAAGACCTATTCCGCCAAGCCGAGCGAGGTGGTCAAGAAGTGGATCCTGATCGACGCCGAGGGCGTCGTGCTGGGCCGCCTCGCCTCGATCGTGGCGAACCGCCTGCGCGGTAAGCACAAGACCACCTTCACCCCGCATATCGATTGCGGCGACAACGTCATCGTGATCAATGCCGCCAAGGTGAAGGTCACCGGCAATAAGCTGCAGGACAAGCTGTTCCACTGGCACACCGGCCATCCCGGCGGCATCAAGGAAATTGCCATCGGCAAGGTTCTCGGTGGCAAGTTCCCGGAGCGCGCGCTCGTCAAGGCGGTGGAGCGCATGGTGCCGCGCGGTCCCCTCGGCCGCCAGCAGATGAAGAACCTGCGCGTGTTCGCCGGTACCGAGCATCCGCATGCCGCCCAGCAGCCCGAGACGCTGGATGTCGGCGCCATGAACCCGAAGAACAAGCGGAGCGCATAACATGAGCAACGAAACCAGCCGCGTCACGGACCTGAAGGATCTGCGGGACCTCGGCACCGCCGTGCGCGCGACGCAGGCGCCCGCCTCCGCGCCCAGGTACGAGCGCAAGGTCGACGCCCAGGGCCGCTCCTATGCGACCGGCAAGCGCAAGGACGCCATCGCCCGCGTCTGGCTGAAGCCGGGCAGCGGCAAGATCACTGTCAACGACCGCGACATCCTGGTGTATTTCGCGCGCCCGGTGCTGCGCATGATGATCAACCAGCCGTTCGGCGTGGTGAACCGCGCCGGCCAGTTCGACGTCGTCTGCACCGTGGTCGGCGGCGGCCTTTCCGGCCAGGCCGGTGCGGTCCGTCACGGCATCAGCCGCGCCCTGACGCTGTTCGAGCCGGACCTCCGCCCCGCGCTGAAGCAGGGCGGGTTCCTGACCCGCGACAGCCGCACGGTCGAGCGCAAGAAGTACGGCCGCGCCAAGGCGCGCCGCAGCTTCCAGTTCTCGAAGCGCTAAGCGCGCTTCCCGAGCGAGACACAGCAAAGGCCGGGCATCATCCCGGCCTTTCGCTTTTCTGGCCATCAACGTTCCTCCGGTGGCTTCACGTGTCGGAACTGAATGAGCAGCAGCACGTCGTAGGCGATCTTGAGGCCGCCGCAGATCACCAGAGGCCAGGCGCGGAATGAGGCGGCGAGCAGGGTGCCGGCCAACATTGGGCTGACGGCAGCGGCAAGGCTGCGCGGAACTGAGGTCAGGCTGGCCGCCGCCGCGCGTTCGGCTTCGGTGACGACTGCCATCACGTAGGAGGAGCGGGTCGGCACGTCCATCTGCGACAACGCGGCGCGCACGAGCAGGAGGAACAGCGCAACGGGCAGCGTGGGTGCGAACGCCGCCAGGATCAGTGCGATGCTCGCCGGAATGTGGGTGAAAACCATCGTGTTGACGAGTCCGATGCGCCGCGACAGCCAGGCGGCGACCGGAAAGGAGAAGGCGGAGAGGACGCCCGACCAGAAGAAGAAAATCCCGGCTTGTGTCAGCGACAGGTCGAACCGGTCGAATAGCCAGAGCGCCAGCAGCGATTGGACGACGAACCCGCCGGCGAAGGCATCGAGGCTGAACAGGGCGGCGAGCTTATAGACGATACGGCGAGATGGTCCGAGCGCGGCGTGGATACGCTGATCCGGAGCCGGTTGCTGCTTTGGGACGCGGCCGTAGAACAGGCCGCCAATTAATCCGAGCACGGCATAGAGGACGAACATGATCCTGAGCGCGTCGAGTTCCCTCAGTCCCAGAGGTGCCATCAGCTCCGGAACGCCGGCGGCAAGCGATCCTGCTGCCCCGGCCAGCGCACCGATCAAACTGTAGCGGGCGAAGATCTTCGTGCGCTGGTCGCTCGCGGTCTCATGCGCCAGCACCGCGTGCTCCAGCGGGACGAACACGCTTACGCTGCCCGCCGACGGATTGGCTGTGCCGGCGAATGCTACGACCAGGAGGATGGCGTAGTTGTCGATGACGGCGAACGCCACACCGGTCGCAACCATCAGGCTGGCGGCCGCCAGTAGCAGGCGGCGGTGGCCATAACGGGCGCCGAGAAAACCGATGGCAAGGGTCAGCAATGCCGAGCCGAAGAGCGCCGCGGTCGCCACAATCCCGACCTGGACCGGTCCGAGCCCGAGGCCAAGCAGATAGACCGGCAGCAAGACTGCGACAAAGCCATCGCCGAAGTCGCGAAACGCCCGCGCGCACAGCAGATGGTTGATGGCACTCATGGGCTTTGCGGGGGAAATGAACGCGTCCATGCTACCTCGCTCGCCTCCAGGGCGCGGCCGGTAGCAGAGCTTGGACGCAAGGCGTCTTGGGA
>DATFDU010000189.1:0-3086 GCA_035251915.1 Dongiaceae bacterium
CGGTCGGGCTGGTGGTGAAGCCGATCTGGTTGTTGATGATGAAGTGGATGGTGCCGCCGGTCTTGTAGCCGTCGAGCTCCGACATATCGAGCGATTCCGGCACCAGGCCCTGGCCGGCAAAAGCCGCATCGCCGTGCAGCAGCAGGCCCATCACCTCTTCCCGCGACCTGTCGTTGCGCTGGCGCTGCTTGGCGCGCACCTTGCCCTGGACCACCGTGTTGGCGGCCTCCAGGTGCGAGGGATTGGCGGTCAACGACAGGTGGACGACCCGCCCATCGAATTCGCGGTCGGCCGAGGTGCCGAGATGGTACTTGACGTCGGCCGAGCCCTGCACGTCCTCGGGGTTGGCGGCGTTGCCCTGGAACTCGGAGAAGATCGCGGCGAACGGCTTGTTCATGAAGTTGGCGAGCATGTTGAGCCGGCCGCGATGGGCCATGCCGATGACCACCTCCTTCACGCCGAGCTGGCTGCCGCGCTTGATGATCTGCTCCAGCGCCGGGATCATGGACTCGCCGCCGTCGAGGCCGAAGCGCTTGGTGCCGGTGTATTTCTTGTCGAGGAATTTTTCGAACATCTCGGCCGCGGTCAGGCGCTGCAGGATCGCGACCTTGCCGCGGTCGGTGAAATCGCGCTGGTTGCGGCTGCCTTCGATCCGCATCTGCAGCCACTTGCGCTGATCCGGCTCCTGGATGTGCATGTATTCGACGCCGATGTTGCCGCAATAGGTCTGGCGCAGCACGTGGACGATCTGGCGCAGGCTCGCGCTCTCGTAGCCGAGGATGTTGTCGATATGGATCGGGCGATCCATGTCGGACTCGGTGAAGCCGAGAGTCCTGGGATCGAGGTCGGCGTGCTTGGCGCGCGGCTTCAAGTCGAGCGGGTCGAGGCTGGCTTCCAGATGGCCGCGCACGCGATAGGCGCGGATCAGCATCATGGTGCGCAGCGAATCGCGGGCGGCGCGCTTCAGGTCCTGCGGCCGGGCGGTGGAGCGAACAGCCGCGCCTTCGGCATGGTGCCCGTTGCCTTGGCTATCGGCATCCTCGCGCGCGATCTCGACCGCGCGCTCGCGCGGTGCCCAGGAGGCGCCGCGAATATCGTTGAGGATGAGCTCGCTCTCGTCCTGCAGGTCGCCGAAGAACTTGCGCCAGGAGGGATCGACCGATTCCGGCTGCTCCAGGTATCGGGCGTACAGCTCCTCGATGAACGGAGCATTGGGACCGGAGAGGAAGGTCGACGGGTTGGTGCTCATGCGTCGCTCGCTGCAGGGACCGCGATCGGGCGACGGCCCATCATTGTTCTGGTTCTCCAGGCGGGTCGGTCCGCACCCGATCGCCGCGAACCATGACCCGGTTTCGTTACAGTCCCCTTACCGCCCCATCGCTTTCAACATGGCGGAGCCGAGGCTGGCGGGGGATTCTGCCACGGTGATGCCGGCGGACTTCATGGCCTCGATCTTGTCGCCGGCGCCGCCCTTGCCGCCGGAGATGATCGCGCCGGCATGACCCATGCGGCGGCCCGGCGGCGCGGTGACACCGGCGATGAAACCCACGACCGGCTTCTTGCGCTTCTCGCGCTGCAGGAACGCGGCCGCATCTTCCTCGGCCGTGCCACCGATCTCGCCGATCATAACAATCCCCTGGGTCTCATCGTCCCCGAGGAACATTGCCAAACAATCAACAAAGTTGGTGCCGTTGACCGGGTCGCCGCCGATGCCGATGCAGGTGGTCTGGCCGAGGCCGGCGGCCGTGGTCTGGGCCACAGCCTCATAAGTAAGCGTCCCGGAACGGGAAACAATGCCGATCTTGCCGCGCTTGTGGATGTGGCCCGGCATGATGCCGATCTTGCACTCGCCCGGCGTGATGACGCCCGGGCAGTTCGGACCGACCAGGCGGGTGCGCGATCCGGCGAGCGCGCGCTTCACCTTGACCATGTCGAGGACCGGAATCCCCTCGGTGATGCAGACCGCGAGGTCGAGGCCGGCGTCCACGGCTTCCACGATGGCGTCGGCCGCGAACGGCGGCGGCACATAGATGACGCTGGCGGTGGCGCCGGTCTTGGCGACCGCCTCCGCGACGGTGTCGAACACCGGCAGGTCGAGATGGGTGGTGCCGCCTTTGCCGGGCGTCACGCCGCCCACCATCCTGGTGCCGTAGGCGATCGCCTGCTCCGAATGGAAGGTGCCCTGCGAGCCGGTGAAGCCCTGGCAGATGACCTTGGTGTCCTTGTTGACCAGCACGGACATGGCGTCAGGCCTCCTTCACCGCTTTGACAATCTTCTCGGCGGCGTCCGCCAGATTGTCGGCGCTGAGGATCGGCAGGCCGGACTGCGCCAGTATCTTCTTGCCCAGCTCCACGTTGGTGCCTTCGAGACGGACCACCAGCGGCACATGGAGGCTGATCTCCTTCGCCGCCGCGACCACGCCTTCGGCGATCACGTCGCAGCGCATGATGCCGCCGAAGATGTTGACCAGGATCCCTTCGACGTTGGCATCGGACAGGATAATCTTGAACGCGGTGGTCACGCGCTCCTTGGTGGCGCCGCCGCCGACGTCGAGGAAGTTGGCCGGCAGGCCGCCATAGAGCTTGATGATGTCCATGGTCGCCATGGCGAGGCCGGCGCCGTTCACCATGCAGCCGATGTTGCCGTCGAGCTTGATGTAGTTGAGGTTGTGCTGGCCGGCTTCCAGCTCCGCCGGGTCTTCCTCGTCCTCGTCGCGCATCTCCTCCACCTCCTTGTGGCGGTAGAGCGCGTTGTCGTCGAAGTTCATCTTGGCATCGAGGGCGATGACGTCGCCCGCGCCGGTCACCACCAGCGGATTGATCTCGACGATCGAGCAGTCGAGCTCGACGAACGCCTTGTACATCGCGGTCACGAACTTCACGCAGGAGCCGACCTGGTTGCCTTCGAGCCCGAGGCCGAAGGCGATCTTGCGCGCATGGAACGGCTGGATGCCGGTGGCGGGATCGATCGCGACCTTGATGATCTTTTCCGGATGCTCGGCGGCGACTTTCTCGATCTCCACGCCGCCTTCGGTCGAGGCCATGATGGTGATGCGCGACGTCGCGCGGTCGACCAGCATGCCGAG
>DATFDU010000190.1:0-3620 GCA_035251915.1 Dongiaceae bacterium
CGGCGCCTGCCGGCGCACGGCGTCGATCCGGCGATGCGTTGCCGGATGCGATTCAAAGACTGCGGATATGGGAAAAGCTGACCGGCCCCGGATCGGCGCCGCCCGCAAGCTCGGCACGTCGCTTAGATCCGGGGAAAACAGCCTGCGATGAGGCTGCCCGATCGGAGCAGGAAACGAGTTTTGCGGACCGTCGTCATGGTCAAGGAGATATGGGACCGCTCCGGGCCGGAGTCAAGCCGGCCGGGCCTGGCGGCAACGCCTTGGCTTCATAGCGAGACTCCAGCGCGTGTCACATCGCGCGACGCCCTCTCGTCTTACCGGCACCAACCCAAACCCGAGGAGTGACCCATGCAACCCAGACTGAACCCCTTCAAGTTCGCGCCCGACACCGTCAAGGCGGCGCAGGCGTTCGAGCAGCATCTTGCGAACAGCGGCCTGGAGCAATCGCTCTACCACCTGGTGAAGACCCGCGCCTCGCAGATCAACGGCTGCGCCTTCTGCATCCACATGCACACCCGGGACGCGCGCGCCCATGGCGAGACCGAGGAGCGGCTGTACCTGCTCGACGCCTGGCGCGAATCGCCGCTCTACAGCGACCGCGAGCGGGCCGCGCTCGCCTGGACCGAGGCGTTGACCCACATCAGCGAAACCCACGCGCCGGATGACGTCTATGACGAGGTGCGCAAGCATTTCAGCGAACAGGAGACCGTCAACCTCACCATGCTCATCGGCATGATCAACCTGTGGAACCGCTTCGCCATCGGCATGCGCAACGTGCATCCGGTGGCGAAGACGCAGGCGGCCTAAGGAGAGCCGAGATGAAACGACACCTCACCTGGTTCGCCGCCGCCTTGTCCGCTGCGCTGCTGCAGCCGAGCGCCGCCGGCGCGGACGGCACTGTGACGCCGGTGTTCGCCGGCGCGCTGCCGAATGTACCGGGCAACAACCTGACCGCCGTGCTGGTCGAGTACAAGCCCGGCGAGAAGACCGACACGCACTATCACGCCGGCAGCGTGTTCGCCTACGTGCTCTCGGGCGAAATCCGTTCCCAGATTTCGCCGGACGAACCCGCCAAGGTCTACAAGGCCGGCGAAAGCTTCTTCGAGCCGCCGGGCAGCACGCATCTCATCAGCGAGAACGCCAGCACGACCGAGCCGGCAAGCCTGCTGGCCGTGATCGTCGCGCCGGAAGAGGCAACGCTGACCACGATGGGTCAGCGCAAGTAGGGGCTTTTGCCGCAGCCTCGCGCGCCATAGAGTCGCCTCTCCATTGATTCGGAGAGGCGACGTGGCGAACAAGGATCGCATCCTGGGCGGCGGCTGCCTGTGCGGCGCGGTGCAGTACGAGGTGCGCGACGCGTTCCGCTACGCCATGAACTGCCACTGCTCGCAATGCCGGCGCGTCACCGGCTCAGCCTTCAAGCCGTTCGGCGGGATCGAGCGCGACAAGTTCACCGTCACCAAGGGCGCGAAGACTCTCAATATCAACGGCACGCCCGAGACCCACGATGCCTTCTGCCGGAACTGCGGCTCGCTGCTCTATTCGGTGGTGCGCGACGGCGCCTATGTGCATGTGACCTACGGCACCCTTGCCGATGCCCCGACCCTGCGCCCGACCGCGCATATCTATGTCGGGTCGAAAGCGCCGTGGTTCACCATCACCGGCGACCTGCCGCAGCACGACGAACTCTAGCGCCGGCGCGCCAGCAGCAGCACGACGTCGATCGTCACCGCCATCCGCTCCGGTATGCGCTCCGGCTGGACGCCGCCAAGGTGCCATGCGCTCGGCCCCATCAGGATGGCGTCGATGACGGCGTCCCGTTCGAGCGCGACCTGCTGCACGATCCCTCGTTCCAGCGGGCTGTGGAAGTCGCGCGCCAGCCGGGCGCGATACTGGCTGGCCTTGTCCGCCGCGGCGCCGATGAGGCCGAAGCCGCGCAGCTCCTGCAGGTGTCCGGGTCCAGGAAAGGCGATCGCGAGCCAGCCGCCCGGCCGCAGCACGCGCGCCGTCTCGGGAAAATTCCTGGGCGCGAAAATGCCGGCGACCAGATCGACCGACTGGTCATGCACCGGCCAGGAACCCCAGATATCCGCGACCGCAAACCCGACCTCCGGATAACGGCGGGCGCACCAGGCCGCCGCCTCCTTGGAGAGATCGAGGCCGGCCGCGATTCGCGGCGCCAAGCGCTCAGCGATCCGCGCCAGATGAAAGCCGGTGCCGCATCCTGCTTCAAGGATCGCGGCGGCGCCGCGCGCATGGTCCGCGATTTCATCCGCGATCGCGTCGAAATGGCCGCGTTCCAGGAACCGCGCGCGGTGCTCCAGCTGCGCGCGCGTGTCGCCGCCTGCCGCTGGCGCATTCTTGCGCGCACACGTCAGATTGACATAGCCGCTCCTGGCGAGATCGAAGCTGTGGCCCCGGCGACAGGCCAGCCGGCGCTCAACGAGCGCAAGGCCTCCCCGGCAAACCGGACAGCAGAACAACGCAAAGCGGTGATGCGACAGCGGCGGCCGCACGGCGGCGGCCCCGGCGCAGCAGGAATATCATGCTCATCGTCGCCTCCATGTCCGTTCGGTCCGATGCCTGGGTTATCCATCACATGGACCGCAGGTGTCTCAAGAAAAACAGGCACTTGGGTCGCAATTTTGTCCCCAGCCCCCATTTCGCTATGATGGGCTGTCAGGACAACGACCATGAAGCCTTCATCGGGTCCAGCCACAATTGACGCCGGCGAGATTGATCGTACGCCGGAGGAAAACGCACGCCTCGATCAAGAGGCCGACCGGGATTTTGAGGAAGGTCGAGGAGTTCCCCTTCAGAGCGTGGTCGATTGGGTCCGCTCCTGGTTCACACCACACGAAGGGCCGAGGCCCAAGTCCGGCAAGATCTTCTAGCTTCGCTCCATGGCGCGGCGCGTTTGGCTGTCGAATGCGGCTGTGCGGGAGCGCATTCGCCAATGGTTGACTCAGTCGAGTGCTGGCATTGTTGCCGCAACGAAGCTGGCGGACCTCTTGGAGTCCATCGGCGAAACTTCCCGACACAGCAACGCGTTACCCCATCGATCCAGACCGGCCTTCTCACCGATATGTGGCGCAGCATGGATATTGGGTTCGATTCCGCATCGGACGTGACTTCATTTTCGTGTCGCGCGTGTTTGGGCCAGGCCAGAATCGGCGCTAGGCTGGCCTCATGACAAACGGCTATCAGCAGACCCGGCCGATCGCGGCGTTCCGCTCCCTGGTCGATGTCTACTGGATCAATCGGCCAGGCGGCGTGCCCAACGTTCTTGTGCTGCCGGATGGATGCACCGATCTCATCTTTCGCGGCGGAAAGGACAGCGGGCGGCTGTTCGCGAGCGCGTTGATCGAGCACCCGATGCCGATCGGCGGGGCGGATGCAGGCTGGTTCGTCGGTGTGCGGTTCCGGCCGGCGATGGCGCGCGCCATTATCGACATCGATCCGATTGACTGCCGCGACCGCGAGGTGCCGGCGCGGGCGATCGAGGCCAGTTTTGGCGCACTCGAAGAACGCTTGATGGCGTGTGCATCGGCCGATCAGGCCTTTGCTGTTCTGACGCGTGCGGTCGATGCGCGGCTGGCGCAGCGGGACGGCGCCGGCGC
>DATFDU010000191.1:0-8584 GCA_035251915.1 Dongiaceae bacterium
CCGCTGACCGAGGCCGAGCTCGATGCGCTGTGCCGGCGCCTCGACGGCGCGGTGAAGTAGCCTGCGTTGATCACTCCGCGCCGCGCGCGCCGTGGCGCGCCACCTTGTGCCGGTTGCCGCACGCCGCCATCGAGCACCAGCGACGGGTCGCGTTGCGCGCGGTATCGTAGAACACCAGGCTGCAATCCGCGCCGCCGCAGCTGCGCAGGCGATGCGGCTCGAACGCCGGGATGAAGTCGGCAAGGTCGGAGGCGACGCGCCCGAACAGGTCGCTGTCGACGGTCTCGCTCACCCGCAGCGCGCCCTTGGCGGATTCGACCCGGCGCAGGCGCGGCGCCACCGCAAGGTGCCGGTTGACCTCCGCAAGCGCGCGGGCCGGCGGCGCGGCGCTCTCGCTCAGCGCTTGCGCGACCGCACCCAATGCGTTGCGCAGCGCACGGGCGGCCGCCACGTCGTCGCGTGTAAAGGCCGGCCGGCCGGCGCGGTCGATCCCGGCCGCCCTGGCCCAGCGCGCCAGGTCCTCGGGATTCTTGATCAGCTCGCCCATGGTCGCCGGCGCCGAGTTCAGGAAATCCAGCCACAGCCGGCCGCCCAGGAAGGGAAAGCCGTCGCGCATCTCTTGTGCAGCCTGGTCGTTCATGGTGACACCGTTCAAATGCCTATTGACAGGTTACAGCTGACGTGTAACCGTTGAATAGCTGCTTGAACGGTAACACACGGAGCCCCCATGATCCATCGCCTTCTGGCCGCCGGCGCCGCCCTGGCTTTGGGCGCGCTGTCAGCGCTCGCCGCCGCCCCCGCCGCCGCGGAAGAGATCGCCTACAAGACCGTCGCGGTCGACGGCCTCGACATCTTCTATCGCGAGGCCGGCCCCACCGACGCGCCGACCGTGCTGCTGCTGCACGGCTTCCCCTCCTCCTCCCACATGTTCCGCAACCTCATCCCCGACCTTGCCGCGCGGTATCACGTGGTCGCGCCGGACTATCCCGGCTTCGGCTATTCCAGCGCGCCGCCGGTCGACCAGTTCGACTACAGCTTCGCCAGGCTTGCCGACGTGATCGAGGGCTTCACGGAAAAGCTCGGCCTCGCCTCCTACGTGCTCTACCTGCAGGACTACGGCGGGCCGGTCGGCATCCGTCTCGCGACCAGGCATCCCGAGCGGGTGCGCGGCATCGTGGTGCAGAACGCGGTCGTCAGCATCGAGGGCTGGGATCCGGTCAACACCGTGCCGCTGCGGGCCTATTGGAAGGAGCGCACGCCTGCGACCGAGAAGCCGGTGCGCGACATCATCAGCGCAGAAGGCACCAGGTGGCAGTACGTCACCGGCGAGCCGCGGCCCGAGCGCATCAGCCCCGATTCCTGGACCCACGACCAGCGCGGCCTCGACCGCCCCGGCAACGACCGCATCCAGCTCGAGCTGCTTTACCAGTACCGCGACAACGTCGCCAATTATCCGAAGTGGCAGCAGTTCCTGCAGGAGCTGAAGCCACCCATGCTCATCACCTGGGGCAGGAACGATCCGGTCTTCACGATCGCCGGCATGGAGAAGTTCAAGGCCCTGGTGCCGGACGCCGAGGTGCATGTGCTCGACGGCGGCCACTTCGCGCTGGAAGCGCACGAGCCGGAAATCTCCGCCGCGATGCTCGATTTCCTCGCCCGCCTGCCGGCGTCTAATTGACCGAGGCCCACACCATGCACAGCACCGCGCCGCAGCCGAGCAGGCTGCGGCCGGCATGCAACCGGCCCCACAGCTGCATCAGCGCGCGGCTGTCCGGCCCTGGCTCCATTGCCATCAGCCGGCGATTGACCGGCATGATGCAGACCAGCGTATAGGGCCAGTTCGCCACCAGCAGCACCGCGCCGACCAGCCACAACCACGCGCCGCTCTGCCACCACGCCACCGTGCCCAGCAGGAATCCGACGATCGCCAGCGACGCCTGCATGCGCGCCCCGCGCGCATAGGCCGGCCGCCACTCCGCCAGCGCCGCCCGATCGTCGAGCGCCAGCCGCGCCGGGTGCTCCGCCACAGAGATGTAGATCGCCGCGCCGGTGAACAGGGCCGCGGCCGTGAGCGCGAGCTGTGCTGCGAACATGATCATCCCCCTCCGGTCCATCTTGGGCCGCTGCGCCGACGTGACCGTCCCGTTCCATAACTCAAAAGCATTGGCGATGCGTGGGCAATCCGCCCCAGATGGAGTCGCGAGTCCCCATGCGAGAGCCCTCACCATGTCCAATACCGGTATCCCGTCCCGTCGGGACTTCCTGAACCTTGCGGCCGTCGGCGCGGCCGGTGCGGCGATCCTTGCACCGGCGGCAGTCCGCGAGGCCCGCGCCCAGGCCGCCATCGCGGCGGTCGCATTCGACGGCTTCGCTATCATCGATGCGCGCCCGGTGGCCGCGCGCGCGGAAGAGATGTTTCCCGGCCAGGGCAGGAGCCTGATGACCGCGTGGCGCACGCAGCAGTTCGGCTATGCCTGGCTGCGCACGATGGGCCGGCAGTATGTCGATTTCTGGAAGGTCACCGAGGATGCCCTCGCGGCGTCCGCTGCGGCGCTGAACCTGGACCTGGGAGGTGGACGGGCTGATCGCCTCATGCAGACGTACCTGGAGCTCACGGCCTGGCCGGATGCGGTGCCTGTGCTCCAGCGCCTGAAATCCGCGGGCATGAAGCTGGCTTTCCTCTCGAACTTCACGGCGCCGATGCTGGAGGCGGCGGTGAGGAACGCGGGACTGGAGGGCGTGTTCGAGGAGCATTTGAGCACCGATCGGGTCCAGGCGTACAAGCCGGACCCGCGCGCGTATGCGATGGCACCCGACGCCTTGAAGCTGGCGCGTGACGAGATCGCGTTCGTCGCGTTCGCGGGCTGGGATGTCGCGGGCGCCAAGTGGTTTGGCTATCGCACCTACTGGGCCAACCGCAGCGGCGCGCCGGCCGACAATCTGGGTGTGGCCGCCGACGCCGCGCGGCCGGATCTGTCCGGTCTGGCGGCGTTCGTCGGCGTCTGAGCGCTGCGCGCGGCTATGACGCGCGCGCCCTGTCGGCCTTCAGCCAGCGGAACAGCTCCTCCATGCGCGCGGCGATCAGCGCCTGGCCGTCGCGCTCGGTCCAGCTGCGCACGCCGCGCCCGTTGGCGATGCCGTTGGCGCCCTCGGCCACCAGTTTGGCGACCGCGGGATCGGGCTCGGGCCGCGCATCCAGATGCGGGATCAGCGACTTGCCGAAATGGTACATGGTGAAGAGCCCGCCGGCGTCGGCGGACTCGAGCGGGCCGGTGATGCCGAGGCGGCGGCCGAAGCTGTGGCGCACCACGGCATCGATCGCCTCCGCGCTGGCAGCACCCCATGCCCACAGCGCCCAGGCCTCGCGCAGCAGTGCGAACTGCAGGCGGTTGCCGATGAAGCCGGGGATCTCCTGGTCGATCACCGCCGGCTCCTTGCCCGCTTCGCGCAGCACCTCGCACACCCACAAGGTGACGTCGACCAGGGTCTGCTGGCTGGCGCATACCTCGACCAGCGGGATCAGCTGCGGCGGATACCAGAAATGCGTCGCGATCACCCGCTCCGGATGCGCGACCTCGGCGATCAGCGCGCTCGCCGGCTGGCCGCTCGAGGAGGCCAGCACCACCGCGGGCGCGCAGATCTTGTCCAGCCGTCCGAACAGGCTGCGCTTCAGCGCCAAGTCCTCGGTCACCGCTTCGATCACCAGCTGCGCCTCCGCCGCATCCTCCAGCCGGACCGACGATACGATGCGCGTGAGAATGCCCGGTATCGCCGCCTGCTCGATCAGCCCGTGGCGCGCGAAGTCGGCGAGGCTGACGCTGATCTTGTCCAGCGCGCGGCCGAGCGAGGCCTCGTCGCGCCCGATCATCCTGACGCGCTTGCCCGCCATCGCGAACACCTGCGCGATGCCGTGCCCGATGATGCCGTTGCCGATGACGGCCACTGTCTCCAGCGGTTTCATGGGAACCCCCGAGCGCTCGTTTCTCCGATTCCATCGCATTCCGGGCGAGGCTCAAGATCGCTGCGGCACATCGCTCCGCCGCGCCGACTTCGCGTGCTCATGGCGCCCGCCCGTCAGGCCCGGTCAGGATGCCGCAGCCTTCGATGCGGCCACCGCCGTCACGACCGGCCTCGGGGACGCCGCGACCTGTTGCAGCAGCCAGTTGCGGAATGCGGCGATCTTGGGACGCCCCGCCCAGGCTTCCGGCATCACGATTGTATAAATGACGCGCTCGGGCAGCGCGATGTCGCTGAGCCGCATGAGGCGGCCCTCCGCCAGCTCATCTTGCACAAGCGCGCCATAGCCGAGCGCAATGCCTTGCGCCTTGATCGCGGCACGCATCACCAGTTCGCAATGCGCGAAGCGCGGGCCGGCGCTGGGATCGACATCGGTCATGCCGGCACAGCGCGCCCATTCCCGCCATCCGTCGCCCACTTCGTCATGCAGCAGCGTGAAGCGCCGAAAGTCATTGGCGCTGCGGAAGCTGCGCCGCCCGTTCAGCAGGCGCGGGCTGGCGACCGGAAACCGGTTCGACGACAGGAAGGGAACCACGCTGAGGCCCGGCCCCTCCTCCTGCGCAAAGCGGATCGCGACATCGAGCCGATCGCCGGCGAAGTCCGGTGCCGACAGCGACGTCGCGATGTGCAGCTCGATCTTCGGAAAGGCCGCGCGGAAGTCGCCGATCCGCGGCACCAGCCAACGTGCGGCGAAGGCAGGCGTGGTGGTGACGTGAAGCGCGCCCGCAATCTCCTTGTCGCGCACATGATCGGTCGCGACCGCCAGTTGGTCGAGCAGCAGCGACACGTCGCCGAGATAGTCCGAGCCTTCGCGGGTGAGGACAATCTCGCGCGTGCGGCGCAGGAATAACCGGATTCCGAGAAAGTCTTCCAGCGCCTTGACCTGGTGGCTGATCGCCGATTGCGTGACGTTGAGCTCTTCCGCCGCGACCTTGAAACTCAAATGGCGGGCAGCGGCTTCGAAGGAACGGATCGAGGTGAAGGGCGGAAGATCGCGGCGCATGACGGCTGAAACCATTTCACGAGCTCATGAAAAAGTATCGTTTGTTGCGCGCCCAAAGGCAAGCCTAAGGTCCGACCAGGAATGGGAGGGACAAGCCATGATTGCGAAATTGATGATAGGGGTCGCGACCGGTCTGGTGATTCTCCTCGGAGGAGCCGCTGGAACGGTCTCGCAGGCCGACGACCAGCCGATCACGCGCACGGAACTGATGCGCGCCGACCTGGCCGGCATCGCGGGGAAAGAAACCGTCATCTATATCGCCGATCTCAAGCCCGGCGCTATCGGCGGCAAGCACACGCACTACGGCGATGAATTCGTCTATGTCCTCGACGGCGAGCTGATCGTGGAGCCGGTGGGCAAGGACCCGGTCACGCTGAAGGCCGGGGATGCCGGACATTTCACGCCCGATGTGGTGCACGCCGCCCGCAACGGCAGCGCGACCGCGCCGGGCAAGGTGCTGGTCATCCTGGTGGTGGACAAAGGCAAGCCACTGGCCGAAGCGGTGAAGTAGCCGCGCAACCGCGCCATCCCGACACGCGCACCGTCCTGGTCGCCGTCAGGGACTGTGCGTGCCTGTCATTCGCGCTCGTCGCCACGCCGCCGGCAACCACATGGTCTGCCGAACCGGATGTCGACGTCTACCGCGCTTTCTTGCGCGCCGACTCATCCTCGTATTTGAACGAGACCTTGAGCTTGGTGCGGAAGGCCTCGACCTTGCCGCCCTCGATCACCAGATCCTGCTCCATCACCTCCGCCACGCGCAGGTCGCGCAGCGTGCGCGAGGCGCGCCGGACCGCGGTCAGCGCCGCATCCTCCCAGGATTTCGTGCTGGTTCCGATCAGCTCCAGGACCTTGTAGACGCTCTCGGCCATTGTTCCCTCCCAGGGATGGTTGTCGGGATTTTTCTCGGATGGCGGCCGCGCCCACGCCGACTTGGACAGGGGCGCAGTCCTCTCCTTATAGTCCTTTGGCCGTGACGAGGCCACCCGGCGGGAGACGCGTCCATGCCCAACCTGATCGATCTTTCCATCCCGGTGCGGCACGGCGACGGGCGGCTGGGGCTGGAGGTCGCCTTCTCCACCCCATACAGCTTCGAGAGCTGCGGCTGGCAGGGCTCGTCCTTCTCGATGTTCGCCCACTACGCCACCCACGTCGATGCGCCCAACCATTTCATCGAGGGCGCCCACGGCATCGATGAAGCGCCGATCTCCAAGCTCATGGGCGCCGCCGCCGTGATCCCGCTCGACGATCACGGCGCCGCCAAAGCCATCGCCGCCGACACGCTGGAGGAGCGCGGCCGCCATGTGCGGCGCGGCGACATCGCCATCCTGCGCACCGGCTGGAGCGACCGTCATTGGGGGCAGGAGACGTTCTGGAAAGACGGCCCCTATCTCGACACCAGCGGCGCCGACTGGCTGGTGGAGCGCGGCGTGAAGGCGGTGGTCTACGATTTCTCCGAGGAATTCGCGGTGCGCCAGCCCGGCTTCCGTGGCGAGGATTGCCCGGTCCATCACCGCATCCTCGGCGCCGACATCTACAACATCGAATATGTCCACCGGCTCGCGAAGATCAGCGCGCCGCGCTGCGCCATCCTCGCCTTGCCGCTGAAGCTCGCCGGCCTCGACGGCGCGCCGGCGCGCGTGGTCGCAATCGAGGGACTCGATCTTCCCGCCGAGTTCACTGTTACGGCATGATAGGAAGAATTTTCGTCGAACTGTCTGCGATGTAGACCGCTTCGTCCACCCTCAGCAGGCCTGCTTTCCCAACCTTTGCTTAACCAGCGCTCGCTAGGCTCGGCCGATAGTCATAGTCCTGGTTTGGGGAGCGACGATGACACGTGCGCCCGGCACCTGCGCTGCCGAACTGATCCAATCGCGGAACGTCAATGCGTCGGAAGCGCTGGCGATCTTCCACGTCCATATGAAGACCTTCAAGGTCCGCATGGCGGCGGTCGGCGGCGGCCGCTTGAATCGCGCCGCGCTGCTGGTTGCCGCGGGTGTCTCTGGCGCCATTCTGATGATGATCGCGGAGTCGCGCTGGGTGCGGGATCTGCCCATGATCTACAGCTTGTCGGCGATCGTGTTCGCCGCCGCCGTGGGCATGCGGATCTGGATGCACTTCTATTATCAGCGCTGCGCCGAAGTCTATCGCCACAGCTTCACGGCCAACCGGCGCTTCGTGATGGATGAGAAGGCCCTGGTCGCCGTCAATGCCGCCGGCGTCTCGACCTCGATCCCCTGCTCGGCGATCGAGGACATCGTCGAGGACAAGGACACCATCACCATCTACCTCTCGGCTGCCGAGGGAATCTCACTGCCGAAGGCCGCGTGCGAGAACCAGAACGCGGAGCGCTTCTGCCAGGAGGTGCGGCGGCGCTGGCAGGATCGGCATCCGCAGCGTGCACGACAATCAGAATCCGGGGAACGATGATGACGATCAACGGGGAGCGCCAAGGGCCGGCGCTCGAGATTGTCCAGACGCGCGACATCAGCCTCGCCGACCGGCGCGATCTGACCCACTTGTGGGAAAAGCTGGTCTCGCGCAAGAGCGCCGGGCGGCTTTACGCCATCTTCTTCACGCTCCATTTGGCCTTTGCCGCGTTCCTGGTCCTGTCCATCGTGACCGCCGTGGACGCGCTCGGGGACGCCGCGCCCCACCTCGCCGTGCAGCTGGTCGTGGCCTCGCTCGGCTTCGCGGTGTTCCTCGCCGGCACCCAGTGGGTCGGCAAGCGCCTGGCGTGGGATCGCTATTTCACCTGGCTCAAGGCCGGCGACCGCTACGCGCTGGACGGCGACGGTTTGCGCTGGAGCACGGCGCGCGGTGCGCATTCGTGCCGGCTGGATACGGTCGAGACCATCATCAACGACCACCGGTGCCTGATCGCCTTGCTGCCGCACAACGGCGGGCTGTTCGTGGTCAAGGCTGCCTTCGAGGGCCAGGATGTCGAGAGCTTCGGCGCCGAGCTGGTGCGCCGCTGGCAGGCGCAGCGCATGCCGGCGGGAGCGTCCGCATGACCCACGTCACCCACGTCCTCTCCATCCCGCTCGAGCCGCGCGATGCGCGCGCCGCCACCAGGCTGCGCTCCGGCTTGGACGCCATGTGCGCCGAGGATGCGACCCTCGGCGTGGAAGCGGGACCGGTCAACGAGATCATCCTCAAGGGCATCAGCGAAGCGCAGCTGGAATGGGTGGTCGGCCACCTGCAGCGCCAGCCGGACCTCGCCTTCAAGGTCGGCATGCCGGAGGTGCAGTATCGCGAGACCATCACCCGCACCGTCGACTGGACCTATACCCACAAGCAGCCTGACCCCTCGCAATACGCGGTGCTGCGCATCCAGCTGGTGCCGCTCGGCCGCGGCTCCGGCATCGAGACCGAGATCCGCTGCCCGTCCGACGAGATCCCGGAGCACATTCCGCTGCCCGACTTCCAGCGCGCGATCGATGCCGGCGTGCACGCCGCCTGCCGCACCGGCATCGTCGACGGCTTCCCGCTGACCGACCTGCAGGTGGTGGTGCTGGATGCCGGCTGGACCGATGAAGACTCCACCGCCGAGGCCTTCGAGAT
>DATFDU010000192.1:0-3570 GCA_035251915.1 Dongiaceae bacterium
GGTGCGGCGCGGTTCGGTGCCGGCCCGAAGCAGCCCAACCAGATCGTGCCGTTCGGCGAGCAGCGCGTCGCCTTGTCCGAATTGCCGCCGGCCTCTTTGCGCTTGCCGGCGGAGCTGTGCGCGCAGCTGCAGCGCCTGGGATTGAAGCATGTCGCCGATCTCTGCGCCCTGCCGCGCGCGGCGCTGGCGCGGCGGTTCGGCGCGGTGCTGATGGACCGGCTGGACCAGGCGCTGGGCCGGCTGGACGAGACGATGTCGCCGCTGCTGCCGCCGCCGCAATGCTACGTGCGGATGGATTTTGCCGAGCCGATCGTGCAGCGCGCCGACATCGACCGCGCGCTCGATCTGCTGCTGAAGCGATTGACCGAAGCCCTGCGGCCGCATGAAAGCGGGCCGCGCAAGCTGGACTTTTCCTGCTATCGCTTGGATGGCGAGACCCAGCGGCTCTCGATCGGCACCGCGCGCGCCAGCCTCGATGCCGGACATCTGTTCCGCCTGTTCGAGGAAAAGCTCGACCAGCTCCGGCCCGAGGATGGCTTCGAAGCCATGCGGCTGTCGGGCCGCGAGATGGAGCGGCTGCACGCGCACCAGCGCGACTTCGAAGCCGGCGGCGCGGTGCGCCACGACCTCGCACCGCTGATCGACCGCCTGAGCAACCGATTGGGCGAGCATGCGGTGCATCGCTTCGAGACGCGCGAAAGCCACATCCCCGAGCGCGCCGTCCGCCGCCTGCCGCCGCTGGCCGAGAGTCCGCGCCTGCATTGGCCGAAGGCGGCGCAGCGGCCGATCCGCCTGCTGTCGCATCCCGAGCCGATCGACGCCGTCGCGCCCATTCCGGACGATCCGCCGGTGCAGTTCCGCTGGCGCCACGTGCTGCACAAGGTGCGCGCCGCCGAAGGGCCCGAGCGCATCGCGCCGGAATGGTGGCTGCCCGGCGAAGAGGATGCGGAGATCCGCGACTATTACCGCGTGGAAGACGCCGATGGCCGCCGCTTCTGGCTCTACCGCGCCGGGCTGTATCAGACGACGCCAGCGCCGCGCTGGTTCATGCATGGGATGTTCGGGTGATGGCTTTCATTTTTTCTCCCGTCATTGCCGGGCTTGACCCGGCAACCCAAGTTGACAACGGAGCGGCGTCACAAAACTTGGATCACCGGGTCACGCTGCTGCGCAGCGGCCCGGTGATGACGGTAAGGAGGGAGTCATGACCTTCCGCCCCGTCGAGCTTCAGGTCACCACCAACTTCTCCTTCCTGCAGGGCGGGTCGCGGCCGCATGAGCTGGCGGCGCAGGCGGCGGCGTTGGGTTATGAGGCGATCGGCGTGACGGATCGCAACACGCTGGCAGGGATCGTGCGCGCCTTCGATGGCTGCGAGCAGGCGACGCAGCAGATCGCGCCGATCCGCCTCATCGTCGGCTGCCGACTCGATCTCACCGATGCGCCGAGCCTGTTGTGCTATCCGGAGGACCGCGCGGCCTATGGGCGGCTTTGCACCCTGCTCACCCTCGGCAAAAGGCGCACAGAAAAAGGCAAGTGCCTGCTGACGTATGCCGACGTGCTGGATCATCGTCTCGGCCAGCAATTGGTGGCGCTGGCGCCGGAGGAGATCGACGCGCGCTTTGCCGCGTTCCTGCAAAAGTTCCGCAATGACGTCGGCAGGAGCGCGCATCTGGCCATCAGCCATCTCTATCGTGGCGATGACGCGCGGCGCATCCGCCGACTCGCCGAGTTGGGGACCGAGCATCGCCTGCCCCTGATCGCCACCAATGACGTGCTGTATCACGCGCCGGAACGGCGTCCGCTGCAGGACGTCCTGACTTGCATCCGCGAGCATGTCACGATCGAGGAAGCCGGCTTCCGCCTGCAAGCCAATGCCGAGCGGCATCTGAAATCCCCCGACGAGATGCAGCGCCTGTTCAGGCGCTGGCCGCAGGCGCTGGAGAACGCCGCGCAACTGGCCGATGCCTGCCGCTTTTCGCTCGACGAATTGCGCTACGAGTATCCGAGCGAGCCGGTGCCGGATGGCCTGACGCCCCAGCAGCATCTGGAGCAGCTGACCTGGGAGGGCGCGTCGAAGCGTTATCCCGAGGGCATATCGGACAAGGTGCGCGAGACGCTCGCGCAGGAGCTGGCGCTGATCGGGCAACTGAATTACGCGCCCTATTTCCTGACAGTGCACGACATCGTCCGGTTTGCGGAAGGCGAAGGCATCCTATGCCAGGGCCGCGGCTCGGCGGCGAACTCGGTGGTGTGCTATTGCCTGCGCATCACGGCGGTCAATCCGATCAAGGTCGATCTGCTGTTCGAGCGCTTCGTCTCGGCCGAGCGCAACGAGCCGCCGGACATCGACGTCGATTTCGAGCATGAGCGGCGCGAAGAGGTCATCCAATATATCTACAGGAAATACGGCCGCCATCGCGCCGGCCTCGCCGCCACGGTCATCTCCTATCGCCCGAAGAGCGCCTTGCGTGACGTCGGCAAGGTCTTCGGCCTCAGCGAGGACGTGCTCAATCGCCTCTCGAAGGCGGTGTGGGGCTGGGGCGAGGAGGACATCGTCCAGAAGCATATCCGCCAGGCCGGCCTCGATCCCGATGAGCCACGCCTGGGTCAGGTGCTCGCGCTCGCGGGCATGCTGATCGGCTTCCCGCGTCATCTGTCGCAGCATGTCGGCGGTTTCGTCATCACCCGCGGCAGCCTGCACGACTATGTGCCGATCGAGAATGCGGCGATGGAGGATCGCACCGTCATCGAATGGGACAAGGATGATCTCGATACCCTGCGCATGCTGAAGATCGACGTGCTGGCGCTCGGCATGCTGACCTGCATCCGCAAGGGCTTCGACCTGATTCACCAGCACTGCGGCGGCGAAAAGCTCACCCTCGCCAACATCCCGCCGGAGGAGCCCGAAGTCTACGACATGCTGTGCAAGGCGGATTCCGTCGGCGTGTTCCAGGTGGAAAGCCGGGCGCAGATGAGCATGCTCCCTCGCCTCAAGCCGCGCTCGTTCTATGACCTGGTGGTGGAGGTCGCGATCGTCCGGCCCGGCCCGATCCAGGGCGATATGGTGCATCCCTATTTGCGCCGACGGGACGATCTCGAGGCGGCGGAATATCCCAGCGAGGAACTGCGCGAGGTGCTCAAGAAGACCTACGGCGTGCCGCTGTTCCAGGAGCAGGCGATGCGCATCGCCATCGTCGCCGCCGGCTTCACCCCGGCACAGTCGGACCAGCTGCGGCGGGCGATGGCGACGTTCCGGCGCAACGGCACGATCGGCACCCTCAAGGAGAAGTTCATCGAGGGCATGGTGGCGAAGAACTACACCCGCGATTTCGCCGAACGATGTTTCAAGCAAATCGAGGGTTTCGGCGAATACGGTTTCCCCGAAAGCCACGCCGCCAGCTTTGCCCTGCTGGTCTATGTCTCCGCCTGGCTGAAATGCCGCCATCCCGCCGCCTTCGCCTGCGCCATCCTGAACGCGCAGCCGATGGGCTTCTATGCGCCGGCGCAGCTGGTGCGTGACGCGCGGGAACATGGGGTCGAGGTGCGGCCGGTCGACGTCAATGTCAGCGA
>DATFDU010000193.1:0-2658 GCA_035251915.1 Dongiaceae bacterium
GGTCCCCTTCGGCCGCATGGGCAAACCGGAGGAGCACGTCGGCGCCGCCATCTTCCTGGCGTCGCCGGAAAGCGATTACGTCGTCGCCCAGACCTACAATGTCGACGGCGGCAATTGGATGAGTTGAGTTGGACAGAATCGGAATTGGATCATGTATCTCGAGAAATATAATCTGAAGGGCCGCAATGCCGTGGTGACCGGCGGCGGCCAGGCCATCGGCCTCGCTTGCGTCGAAGCCCTGGCCGAAGCCGGCGCCAAGGTGGTGATCGCCGACTTCAACCCGAAGATCGCCGAGACCGGCCGCGACGCGATGAAGGCCAAGGGCTACGCCTGCGACGTCGCGGTGGTCGACGTGACCGACGCCAAGGGCATCGAGGCGCTGGCCGACAAGCTGGGCAAGGTCGACATCCTGGTCAACAACGCCGGCATCGCGCGCTCGGAAATTCCCGCCGAGAAGATGGAGGACGAGCGCTGGCTGAACGTGCTCGACGTCAACCTCAACGGCACCTTCTGGTGTTGCCGGTCGTTCGGCAAGCGCATGCTCGCCGCCGGCAAGGGCGCGATCGTGAATGTCGGCTCGATGTCCGGCTTCATCGTCAACCGGCCGCAGGAGCAGTCGCACTACAATGCATCAAAGGCCGCGGTGCATCACCTGACGCGATCGCTCGCCGCCGAATGGGGTGCGCGCGGCGTGCGCGTCAACGCGGTCGCGCCGACCTACATCAACACGCCGCTCAACGCCTTCGTGAAATCGAAGCCCGAGATGTACAACGCCTGGATCGGCGGCACGCCGATGGCGCGCATGGGCGAGGTCGACGAGGTCGCCTCCGCCGTCCTGTTCCTCGCCAGCGACGCCGCCAGCCTGATGACCGGCGCGATCGTGCTGGTGGATGGCGGGTATGTGTGCTGGTGAGCTTTTAACGTTTACACCCCACAGGGCACGAAATCTGTTGCAGGATAGCCACAGATATTCGGGATTCTTGATGCCCTTAACGATTTGCCGCATGCAAAATCGCCTGAGGCCTCAGAGTATTAGACACCAGCCTCGGATTTTGCTGGCACAGTACCCCAGCGCTTGAGTCGCGCGCAATTTTTTGACTCAAGATGTAGATAACTCTGGGGATTGATTTGGAACTGTCACCCGAATCAATAGCTTATTCGGTGATCTTGGCATTTTGCTTTGACTTTTAGGTTAATTGCACGCATCGTTAACCGCTAAGTAACGCTCCGGGGTGCTGAGTCCAGGGAGCAGCAGGTTCAACGAGGGCGGTTGAACGGCGACCGGCGGACAGGGTTTTGGGGCAGTCCGTCGGCAGTTTGTGCGCCGTGCGAGCGCTTTTTTGCGGACCTGATGGCACCTCGGGACAACGGGACCGAGCGGTCGCATTGGGGAGTCGCTCGAATGGCTGCTGAGGCCATCGAAGTACAGCAGCTCCTGCAGTTGGCGCGGGAGAAGTCGGAGGCGGCTCGCTCGCACCTCTTTGAGGTGATGGGCGATCTGTTCCAGGAACAAGCCTCCGTGCTCAGCGCGCAGGAACGCGCGCTGATGGTGGACATCCTCGAGAAGCTGGTCCGCGAGGTCTCCCACGACATCCGCCTGAAGCTCTCGCACCGCCTGGCCGATCTGCCGGGCACGCCGCGCGAGCTTGCCGTGCTGCTCGCGAACGACGAGATCGACATCGCCTCGCCCATCCTGATGCGCTCGCGCGCGCTGCAGGACGCCGACCTGATCGAGATCATCCATCACCGCTCGCGCCAGCACATCCTCGCGGTCGCGATGCGCCGCGATCTCTCCATGTCGGTCAGCGACGTGCTGGTGGAGACCGGCCACAGCGACGTGATCATGGCCCTGCTCAACAACCAGGAAGCCACCATCTCCGAAAAGACCATGGCCTACATCGTCGACCAGTCGAAGCATGTCGACGAGTTCCAGGAGCCGCTGGTCCATCGCCGCGACCTGCCGCGCGAGCTGGCGATCAAGATGTGCTACTGGGTCAGCGCCGCAATCCGCCAGTTCGTCATCGAGAAATTCCAGGTCGACGCCAACGAGCTCGACGACACCATCGAGCCGATCCTGCGCGAGCAGGTGGCGAAGGCCGAGGCCGAGACCCAGCCGGCCGAGACCCTGACGCCGGCGGAAGAAGCCGCGCGCGCCATCAAGGACAGCGGCAAGCTGACCGCGCGCCTGATGATCCAGACCCTGCGCCGCGGCGAAGTGCCGATGTTCGAGGCGATGTTCGCGCAGGCCGCGGAGCTGCGCCTCGCGCTCATCCACCGGCTGCTCTATGAGGTCGGCGGCAACGGCATCGCGGTGATCGCGCGCGCCTTGAGGCTGTCGCGCGAGGAGTTCGCCACCATCTATCTGTTGACGCGCCGGGCGCGTCCGGGCCTCGGCGGCGGCGCCGTCGACCTCGGCCGGGCCCTCGGCTTCTACGACAAGGTCGCCGGGGACGCCGCCTTGAAGGTGCTGGAGCGCTGGCGGCGCGATCCGCAATATCTGTTCGCCATCAAGACCATCGAGCAATCCGGAAGCAGGCCAGGCGGGGGCGCCGAGTTCTTTGGCCCGACTTCCGACGGGGACGGGACACGATGATGCAAGCATCCATGATCGTCAGCGACTGGCAGCCGGAGATCGGCCGGTCACCGACGCCGGAGCAG
>DATFDU010000194.1:0-6107 GCA_035251915.1 Dongiaceae bacterium
CGTGCTGCTGACCAGCCCGATGCCGCGCTGGTTCCTGCTGATCTCCAAGCTGCTGGCGAGCACCCTGCTGTCGCTGGCGCAGGTCTATGTGTTCCTGCTGATCGCCTGGCTCTACGGCATCGAGCTGCCGCCGATGGGCTACCTCTCCGTGCTGCCGGCGCTGCTGCTGTCCGGGATGATGCTGGGCGGGCTGGGCCTGCTGCTGTCCTCGATGATCAAGCAGCTGGAGAATTTCGCGGGCGTCATGAACTTCATCATCTTCCCGATGTTCTTCACCTCCTCCGCGCTTTATCCGCTATGGAAGGTCGAGGAGGCGAGCCCGATCCTGCGCGACATCTGCGGCCTCAACCCGTTCACCTACGCGGTCGATCTGATCCGCTTCGCGCTCTATGGCCAGTTCGAAGGCGTCGCCGCTTTGGTGGTCGCCGCCTGCACGATCGTGTTCATCGCCGGCGCGATTATCGCCTACGATCCATCCAAGGGCATCATCACCCGCGTGCGCGCCGGCGCGCCGGCTTGAAGGAGAGCGAGATGACGGAAATCATCCACATCGTTCGGCTGCTGGCCGCAGCCGGCGTCGCGTCGCTCTTCGCGACGGCGGCGTTGGCGCAAAGTTCCGAGACGCCGGGCGCCACCGGCGGGACCGAGCAGCCTGCGCCGGTGGCCGGCACGATGGAGTGGCCCTGCGAAGCGCCCTTGCGGGGCGAGATGTCGATCGGCGCCATGTGGCAGGGTCCGGATCCGGCGGCCGCCCAGGAAGAGTGGCGCAAGACCCAGGCGGTGGTTGCGCTGGTCAACGAGGTCGCGCCGCGGCGCGTCCCGCAGGATGAGGCGCTGGCGAGCGTCCGCCGCTTCGCCGCCGGCTACCAGGGCGAGGAGCGCGCCAAGATCCTGACCCAGGTGTTCGCCGGCATATTCGAAACCCTGAGTTCGGAACGAAGCCAGATCGTGCGCGGCATCAAGCGCTTCTACCGCCGGCAGGAGGCCCTCGCCCACCGGATGGAGGAAGGTTGGAAGGCGCTGGGCGAGATCGATCCCAACTCCACCGATCCAAAGCTGGCGGAGCAGCGCGCCGCCCTGCAGCAGATGATCGATTGGGACAGCCGGGTGTTCGACGATCGGCAGCGCCTGCTTCCGGTGGTCTGCGAGCAGCCGAGGGTCATTGAGCAGCGCGTGTTCGCGCTGTCGCGCGCCATCCAGGAACAGCTGGCCGTGACTCAGTAGAGAGTCCCATGGCAATGCATGCCACGCGTGCCTTGACCGCGCTTAATATGGCTTAGGCCATTTGGCAGAGCCGTTATTGTGCGGCGCAATGTTCCGATTGAAAATCGATGCATTTGTAATAAGATTCGAGTCGTTGCGATGCAGCATGGGGTCGTGCGGACAGCGTCTGCGCGTTGGGGGCTTTCTAAGGGTGAGTGGTGCTAACCGGCCATTAAGCGGCTACTGATAGCGTTCGTGTGCGCTATCAGGGCAGGCGTGGCTGTTTGCGAACCAAGTCCGCCGACATCGTGTGAGAAGAGTCATGCTCTATTCGCTTGTTATCTCGGTGTGCATGATCAGCACCCCGACAGATTGCCGAAGCTACGAACAGCCGGTCACGGAGCTGTCTGCCAATCCGTCGACCGCGTTCATTCAGGCACAGACGCTGGTGGCCCAATGGATGGAAAAGCACCCGGGCTTCAAGCTTTCGCGCTGGCGCCTGGAACCCGGCCGCGGCGCCTAGCCGCTTCCTTGGTCTCACCGCTACTTCCGGATCGCGCGATCGAGGTTTTTCGCCTGGTCTAGATTGCGCGCCTGGTCCGCGCCGACCAGCTCGATCAGCTTGGCTGACGCGACATCCGCCTCATTGAAATCGGCGCCCGTCACGATCGCGCCGGTGAGGTCAGCCCCGGCCATCTCCGCCCGCATCAGGTTGGCTTCCGACAGATTGGCGCCCGCCATCTTGGCGAACTTCATGCGCGCGCGCATCATGTTGGCGCCGGTGAGGTCCGCGCCGGCGAGGTTGGCGGAATCGAGCACCGCGCGCATCAGCCCCATCGACTGGTTCTTCATGTCGGCGGAGAGATCGGCGCCGGCCAGCTTGGCGCCGCTGAGGTTGGCGCGCATCAGGTCGCCGGCGATGCGGGCCTTCGTGAGGTCGGCACCGGACAGGTTCGCGCCGCGCATCTGGGCGGCAAACAACGACGCGCCCTTGAGGCTGGCGCCGGCCCAGTTGCTGTCCAGCGCCCAGACCTGGTCCAGGATCGCGCCGTCAAAGGTCGCGCCGGTCAGCGTCGCCTTGTTCATGTAGGCGCCGCGCAGATTGACCTTCGAGAAATCCAGCCCCGACAGATCGAGGCCGTTGAGCCGGCGCAGCGACAAGTCCGGCGGCTGATCGGCATCGAGCAGGACGGCGACCTCCTCGCGCGTCATCTCCGCTTCGGTGAAGGTGGGAGAGCTGAGGTTGACGCTGCTCATCATATCCTGGGCGCGCGCCAAACCCGGCGCACCGACCCATGCGACAAACAAGATCAGTGTCAGGAACCTGGGCGCGTGCCCGATCATCTGCGCCTCGTTGATGGAGGCCTCAGCTTTGCGCCGCCGCCGACCTGAGTAAACGGACGAACGCAGAATTCATCCCAAAGACCAGTATTCAGGACAGACGCTGGCCGCTCTGCGCATCGAACAGGTGCAGCCACTCGGCCGGCAGGCGGATGGCGACGGTATCGCCGACCGCCGTCGCGTCGCGGCTGAGGGTGAAGGCCTTCAGCGTCGCGCCGAATGGGCGCACATGCAGGATGGTGCCGAGGCCGGTCGGCTCCACCAGCTCGACCTTGGCCGGGATGCCGCCCTCGCCCGCGGCGCCGACCGGGATGTGCTCCGGCCGGATGCCGATGGTGATACCTGTGCCGTCCGCTGCCTGCAGCGCACGCCGCAAGGGAATGCGGTAGCCGCCTTCGACCTCGATCGCGGGACCGCCGGCGCGATAGGTGCCGTCGAACATGTTCATGGCGGGCGAGCCGATGAAGCCGGCGACGAACAGGTTGGCCGGCCGGTCATAGAGATCGAGCGGCGAGCCCACCTGCTGCACCACCCCGGAATTCATGGCGACGATGCGGTCGGCCAGGGTCATGGCTTCGATCTGGTCGTGCGTCACGTAGATCGAGGTGGCGCCGAGGGACTGGTGCAGCTTCTTAATCTCGCCGCGCATCTGCTCGCGCAGGCGGGCGTCGAGATTGGACAGCGGCTCATCGAACAGGAAGGCCTTGGGCGCGCGCACGATGGCGCGGCCCATGGCAACGCGCTGGCGCTGGCCGCCGGACAGCGCGCGCGGGCGGCGCGCCATCAGGGCATCGAGGCCGAGCTTCGATGCGGCGCCGGAAATTGCACTGGCGATGCGCTCCCTGGCGGTGCGGCGCAGGCGCAGGCTATAGCTCATATTCTCCGCTACCGTCATGTGCGGATAGAGCGCGTAGGACTGGAACACCATGGCAATGTCGCGGTCCTTGGGCTCCAGGTCGTTGACCCGGCGGCCGTCGATCCGGATCTCGCCGGTCGAGATGTCCTCGAGCCCGGCGATCATGCGCAGCAACGTAGTCTTGCCGCAGCCCGAGGGTCCTACCAGCACCACGAACTCGCCGTCGTGGATCGAGAGATCGATGCCGTGCAGCACGGGAACCGGGCCGTAGGCCTTGCGGATGCCGGCGATGTCGATGGATGCCATGAGCGACTCCTCAGCCCTTCACCGCGCCGGCGGTGAGGCCCTGCACGAGATAACGCTGGATGAACAGGAAGAACAGGCAGGCGGGGATGAGGGCGAGCACGCCCGCCGCCATCATCTGCCCGAAGTCGACCGAGAACTTGGAGACAAAGGATAGCAATCCGACCGGAAACGTGCTCACCCCCGCGCTGGAGATCAGCATCAGCGCGAACAGCAGCTCGCTCCACGCCGCGGTGAACACGAAGCCGAGAGTCGCGGCGATGCCGGGCAAGGTGAGCGGCAGGATGATCTGGCTGAAGGCGCGGAAGCGGGTGGCGCCGTCGATCATCGCCGCCTCCTCCAGGTCTTTCGGGATGCCGTCGAAGAAGCTCTGCATCAGGAAGGTCGCGAACGGCACGTTGAAGGCGACATAGACGATGACGAGGCCGGTCAGGCTGTTGGTGAGGCCGAGCGGCGAGAGCATCTTGAAGATCGGCGCCACCAGCATGACCAGCGGGAACATCTGGGTCAGCAGCATCAGCGCGACGATCCAGTATTTGCCGCGGAAGGCGAAGCGCGACAGGGCATAGCCGGCGCAGGAGGCGAGGATGGTGACGATGAACGCCGTTGCGCCGGAGACGATCACGCTGTTGCGGAAGAAGCGCGGGAAGTCGCTGTGCTCCAGCACGAACAGATAGTGCTCGATGCTGGCGCGCGACGGCCACAGAAGCACGCCCTCGCTGTACAGCAGGTCGTTGGGCGTGACCGAGACCTTCAGCAGCCAGTAGAGCGGGAACAGCGCGAAGATGATGTAGAGCAGGATGGCGCCGCGATGCGCGATCGTTCCGGCGATGCGTTTCGGGCGCGTCATCAGGCCTTCCTCAGCATGGTCTGGCGCAGCAATACGATCAGCAGCGAATACGCCATCAGCAGGAGCAGCAGCACCAGCGCGATGGCGGAGGCATAGCCGAAATCGAGCCGCCGGAAAGCCTGGGTGAAGATGTAGCTGGCGACGATCTGCGTGCGGTCGGCCGGGCCGCCGTTGGTCATCACGATGATGAGGTCGGCGAAGTTGGAGATCCACACCGTGCGCAGCAGGATCGTGATGGCAATGGTCGGCGCCAGGAACGGCAGGGTGATGGACCAGAAGCGCTGGAACGCGTTGGCGCCGTCGATCGAAGCGGCTTCGTAGAGATCGCGCGGGATCGCCTGCAACGCCGCGAGCAGCGTGATCGCGAAGAACGGAACGCCCCACCAGACGTTGGCGATGATGGGTCCCCACATCGCGTTCTGCGGATCGGAGAGGATGTTGTTCGGCGCATCGAACAGGCCGAGCGCGAACAACCAGTGCGGCAGCGGACCGACCACGGGATTGAACAGCCAGGCCCAGTTGAGGCCGGAGAGGAAGCTCGGCACCGCCCAGGGCAGGAACACCAGCGCCTGCGCGATCGCGCGGCCGCGAAACGGCCGGTCAAGCAGCAGCGCCAGGATGAGGCCGAGCGCGAACTGGAAGAACACCGAGGCGCCGGCCCACCACAGCGTGTTCTTGAGCGCGCGGGTGAAGTTCCTGTCGCCCGCCAGCGCCTCGAAATGTTGCAGGCCGACGAAGCCGCCGCTGAACGGGTTGAGCAAGCGTACGTCGCGAAAGGCGTAGGAGATGCCGAGCGCCAGCGGCACCAGCATCACCGCGATAATGAGAATCAGCGCCGGCGAGGAATAGAGCCACGGCTCGCTTGCCAACGCGACGCGCCGCAGCAGGCGGCGCTGGTCACGTTGCAACTGAGCCGGATGCGCAACAGCTGTCATAGCGAAATCCTCCCTCCCCCAAGCTGAGGGAGGGAGTTATCAACGATCGAGATCACTGCGCCGCCAGGAACTTCTGCTGCGCCTTGGTCATGTAGTCGGCCCATTCCTTGGCGAGGTCCTCCGGCGTGCGGTCGCCGAGCAGGGCCTCCTGGCTGGTCTTGATCACCAGCGAGTCCTTGAAGAAGGCGAACTCCTCGAGGTGCGTCGGCATCACGGTCGGATGCACGTCCTTGTCCGCCAGCTCCTCGAACCAGCCCTTGAACTTCGGATCGGCGTAGAACGGATCGCTCTCCGCCGACTTGCGTGCCGGCAAAGCACCGGTGCGCTTGTTCCAGGCGATGTTGCCGTCCTTGCCTTCGAGGGTGGCGATCAGCTTCCACGCCAGGTCCTTGTTCTCGCTGCTGGAGAACATCGACCAGCCGGCATAGCCGATGGTCGGGAAGGCCTTGCCGCTCGGGCCCTTGGGGAACGGCGCGACGCCGTAATCCTCGGGCTTCATGCGTTCGGCGATCGCGATCAGCGCGTCCGGATCCTGGTCGAGCATCGCGCAGGTGCCGGAATAGAAGCCGGCCACGATCTCGTTGAAGCCCCAGTTCACGCTGTCCTTCGGCGCGTAGCC
>DATFDU010000195.1:0-9226 GCA_035251915.1 Dongiaceae bacterium
AAGATCGCGCCCAAGCTGCCCAAGGATCATCTGCTGGTCATGAATCTTTGCGGCCGCGGCGACAAGGACATCTTCGCCGTCGCGCAGCATCTCGGGGTGAAGCTGTGAGCGCGGATGGCCAGATGACCACGAGCCGCATCGAGCGCCGCTTCGCAGCGCTGAAGAGCGCCAACCGCGGCGGCTTCGTCACCTTCATCACCGCCGGCGATCCCAACTACGCGCTGTCGCTGGACCTGCTGCGGCAGCTGCCGGCGGCCGGCGCCGACGTGATCGAGCTTGGCATGCCCTTCACCGATCCGATGGCGGACGGTCCCGCGATCCAGGCCTCATCGCTGCGCGCCTTGCGCACCGGCATGACGCTGAAAAAGACGCTGCAGCTGGTGACGGAGTTCCGCAAGGACGACAACGAGACGCCCATCATCCTCATGGGCTACTACAATCCGATCTACTCCTATGGCGTGGCTGCGTTCCTCAAGGATGCCAAGGCCGCCGGAGTCGACGGCCTGATCGTGGTCGACCTGCCGCCGGAAGAGGACGAGGAGCTGTGCCTGCCCGCGCTGAAGGCCGGCCTCAACTTCATCCGCCTGGCGACGCCGACGACCGACGACAAGCGCCTGCCGGCGGTGCTGCGCAACACGTCGGGCTTCGTCTACTACGTCTCGATCGCCGGCATCACCGGCACGCGCTCGGCCGCCAACGCCGACGTCTCGGCCGCAGTCGCGCGCCTGAAGCGGCACACCGATCTGCCGATCGCCGTCGGCTTCGGCATCAAGACCGCAGAGCAGGCCGCCGCGGTCGCCAAGGTCGCGGACGCTGCGGTCGTCGGGTCGGCGCTGGTCAGCCGCATCGGCGCGCATGTCGACGATAGCGGCAAGGCATCGCCCAGGGCGGTCGAGGACGCCCTGGCGCTGGTGCGCGAGCTGTCTGCCGGTGTCCGCAGCGCGCGGCAGTGATAGAGTGCGACTCGACTCGGGAAGGGAGCTTCGCTCATGAGCTGGCTGACCAATTTCGTCCGACCCAAGATCCGCGCGCTCGTGCGCAAGACGGACGTCCCGGAGAATCTGTGGGACAAGTGCCCCGGCTGCGGGCAGATGATTTTCCATCGCGACCTCGAAGCCAACCTCAGGGTCTGCCCGCAATGCAGCCATCACATGCGCATCGAGGTGAAGAAGCGGCTGGAGCTGCTGTTCGACGGCGGCGCCTTTGAGCGCGCCGAGCTGCCCAAGGTCGAGTTCGACCCGCTGAAGTTCCGTGACCGCAAGCGCTACTCCGACCGGCTCAAGGAAGCGCAGAGCAAGACCGAGGAGCAGGACGCCATCATCGTGGCGCACGGCCTGGTCGGCGGGCTGAAGATGGTGGTGGCGGCGTTCAATTTCGATTTCATGGGCGGCTCGATGGGCGCCGCGGTGGGCGAGGGGCTGGTCGCCGCCTCCGACCTCGCGGTCAAGGAGCGCGCCGCGTTGATCGCGATCCCGGCTTCCGGCGGCGCGCGCATGCAGGAGGGCATCCTGTCGCTGATGCAGATGCCGCGCACCGTCATCGCAGTCGACCGCGTGAAGGAGGCGGGGTTGCCCTTCATCGTGCTCTTGACCGACCCCACCACCGGCGGCGTCAGCGCGTCGTTCGCCATGCTGGGCGACATCCACGTCTCCGAGCCCGGCGCCCAGATCGGCTTCGCCGGCGCCCGGGTGATCGAGGAGACCATCCGCGAGAAGCTCCCCGAAGGCTTCCAGCGCGCCGAGTATCTGCTCGACCACGGCATCGTCGATATCGTGGTGGCGCGCAAGGACCTCTCGAAGGAACTGTCCAAGATCGTTGGCCTCCTGACCAAGCAGCCGAAGCGGGAGGCGGCTTAAAGGGTGCTCGTTTTCTCGACTGTCACCCCGGACAGTCGACACACGCGTAAGCGTGAGTCGACTGAGCCGGGGCCCATGCAATCGGCGAAACCGGTACTAGGTCACCTATCGAGGCACGCAGTTCGACCTGTCGTGCGCATGGCGCCGCCCCATGGGTCCCGGCTCTGCGCAGCTTCGCTGCTTGGCCGGGATGACAGCAATGGCGGCACATGACCGCCACCAGCGACATCGTGCTGGAGCGCGTGATGCGCCTCCATCCCAAGATCATCGATCTCGAGCTCTCGCGGGTCGAACGTTTGCTGAAGCTGGTCGGCCATCCCGAGCAGAAGCTGCCGCCGGTCGTGCACGTTGCCGGCACCAATGGCAAGGGTTCGGTCATTGCCTATCTGCGCGCCATGCTGGAGGCCGCCGGCAAGCGCGCCCATGTCTACACCTCGCCGCACCTGGTGCGGTTCCATGAGCGCATCCGGCTCGCCGGCAAGCTGATCGAGGAGCAGGCGCTGGTCGACCTGATCGAGGAATGCGAGCGCGCCAACGGCGGCGATCCGATCACGTTCTTCGAAATCACCACCGTCGCGGCCTTTCTCGCTTTCTCGCGCGCGCCGGCTGATATCCTGCTGCTGGAGACCGGCCTCGGCGGCGAGTTCGATGCCACCAACGTGATCGGCTCGCCGCTCGCCACCATCATCATGCCGATCTCGTTCGACCACATGCAGTTCCTGGGCGAGTCGCTCGCCAAGATCGCGGCCGCCAAGGCCGGCATCCTGAAGCAGGGCCGCCCCGCCATCGTCGCGCAACAACCGCCGGAAGCCGCCGCGGTGGTCGAGGCGCGCGCCACTGCGTTGAGCGCCCCGCTCTGGCGCTGCGGCAGCGAGTGGAATTTCGAGATCGGCGACGGCGGCTTCACCTATCGCGATGCGAAGGGCGCGATTAAGCTGCCCAGGCCGGTGCTGCCCGGCCGGCATCAATATGGCAATGCCGCAGCTGCGGTCGCGGCGACGCGCTGGCTGCAGGAGTTCGCACTGTCAGAGCGCGCCATCGCCGCCGGGCTCACCGGCGCCGTCTGGCCCGCGCGCATGCAGCGCCTCAAGCGCGGTCCGCTGGTCGACCTCCTGCCGCAGGGCTGGGAGCTGTGGCTGGATGGCGGCCATAACGCGGATGCCGGGCAGGTGATCGCCGGCATGATCGAGGAATGGCAACAGATTGCGCGCAAGCCGGTCAGCCTCATCTTCGGCATGCTTACCAGCAAGGACCCGCTCGCCTTCCTGCGCCATCTGACGCCGGTCGTGGAAGACCTCTCGGCCGTCGGCATTCCGGGCGATCATGCCTCTATCGCCGTGCCCGACGCCGTGGACTTCGCGCGCCAGGCCGGATTGTCTGCGGAGGGCTATGACTCCCCAGCCGCCGCCCTTGCCGCGATCATCGCGCGCCACGGCAGCGCGGCGCGCCGTGTCCTCATCTGCGGCTCGCTCTACCTCGCCGGGACCGTGCTGGCGGATAACGGTTGAGTCTCTCGGCCCTCCTTCCTATTTGGGGAACGAGGGCATTCTAGCGATTTCAGCAGTGAGGGCTGCCTGCGGCCTGATCGTGTGCGGCCTGATGTTGGCGTCCTGCGCCACAAGCACGAGCGACAAGCCGCTGATCATTTCTCCCGGCACCAACATAATGCCCCAGGTCTACATGATGGGTCAGCAACACGGGCGGTCGGCATTGGCCGTCGACGAAGGCGGCACACACACCTTCGTACTGCAGGACGGCCTGCAGCGGGCAGTACAACATTGCCCAGGAAGCCATCCAGGGCTGCGAAAGGTTCGGCCACGGCCGTTGCGTCACCCTGGCCGCCAACGGCATGGTCAAGCGGCCCTACACCGTCGCTCCTGATTCGGTCACGCTTCCACCAGGCATGACTCGCTTTGTCTCGGGCGATCACATCCGGCAGGAGCTCGCCGGCAACTCCATCGTGGAAGCGAATGGGGAGGGCAAGGTCTGGGCGGAATACTTCGCTCCCGACGGTACGCTGCGAGGCCGGGCCGACGACAGCCGCCGGTTCGACGGATCCTGGAAGCTCGAAGGCAATACGCTGTGCGTCGACTACCGCAGCATCGCGCGCGACCGGTGCGGCCAGCTTGCCGAAGGCAGTGACGGCTCGATCGACGATTACAAGGATGGGAAATTCCGGAAGACCTATCCCCGCTCGGTGCTGCAAAAGGGCAACCCGCAGAATCTCTAGCCTCTGCAGTCCCTTGAGTGTGACGCCCGTCACACCACCGCCATCCGGCTGTGAGCGTTAGGAACTTATTAAGCATAAAAGTGTTGCATCGCGATCTGAGCTTGCTCACCCGACTCCCACTGGCTAGGTTCAGCCAACACGTCTCGCGAGTGTTCATGCCCCGATTCGCATTTCTCCTGACCATCTGCGCAGCACTGCTATCCGCTTGTTCCAGCTATTCGAGCCCGGTTTCGAAGCCGGCCCAGCCGGATGGCAATCCGGTCTTCATCACCCTCCAGGTAGAGCAGCATCTCAACAAGTATTACCGCACCATCGGCGGCGGCCGCAGCGGCGCCTTCGCGGTGTCGAACAAAGGCACCGTCGGATTCTACGCCTATTGCCAGGCAATCACGTGCCGGGATGAGGTCAGCTTCACCCGCACCGCGCTGCAGGGCTGCGAAGTCCGCGCCAAGGGGCCGTGCTCGATCCTCGCGGTCGGCCGGTCCGTCCGGCAGCCCTACATGACCTACAAGGAAGCCGAAGAGAAAGGCCTCCTCGCCAAGGTCAACCCCTAGGCAGTCAGTCGTTGAGAGGCGGGAAGGGCATCAGCAGCCCGTGCGCCCGCGCTTGGTCTCTCAACGCCACCAGCTCGGCCATTGCCGCCTCGTCGCTCGGGTTGCCGCCCAATGCGGCCGCGAGACGAGCGCGTGCGACCAGCAGATCGACGTAAGGCAGCTTCTCGCGCGTCTCGAAATAATCGGCGAGCAGATCGGCGAAGCGGCGGGCCTCGCCCCAGTTGCCGCGCTCGATCGCCCAGTCGATGGCAAACCGCAGGAAATAGACCCGGTTGTGCGCCATGGAAGTCCGTTCCATCAACGCCTCGCCTTGACGCAGCAGCTCTACCTGACGCTTCGGATCCGGCTCCACCAAGGCATAGACGCCATAGACCAGCGGGCCGGCAAAGGTCATGGAGGTGCGCTCCGCCAGCTCGAGCGCTTCGCGGCAGAGCGCGAGCAGATCCTCTGTCGGAAGCCGCTGACGCGACGCGCTCGCGATGCAGGCCAGCAGGATGTAGCTGTAGCGATCCGCCTTGAGGGCGCGGGACAGCGCAAGCGCCTCGCTCGCGGCGCGCGTCACTTCATCGTGGTGGTCGGCGACCCAGGGCCCGAACGCCATGCATTCCTTGGTGAACATCTCCAGATACTGGTCGCCGATCCGCTGCGCCTCGGACAGTGACAGCTCGTATTGCCGTTGCGCCGTCTCGATCTCGAGGAAGTAGACCTGGCAGTTGGCTTGCATCGCACGGTTGGGCGATGCGATGCGGAGGAAGCCGTGCTGGTCCGCGAGGTCCGCGCATTCCCCGAAGCAGGTTCGCGCGGTGACCAGGTTGCCCTCCACATAGGCGGCATCGGCCAGGCCCCCGAGGGCGCGAATGCGCCATTCGACCGACCCGGCCCGCTCGGCGGCTGCGAACGCAGCCTGGTGCGACGTCTTGCACAACGCCAGATCGGAAGCGGCGAAGGCAAGGTTGCCGCGCAGGAAGAAGAACTCCGCCGCGATCCTGTCGTCGGCGACCTGCTCCACCAGCGGACCTAGGGTCTCGGCCAGCTGCAATCCGACGGCGACCCGCCCCAGCAGACGGTTCGCGGATGCCATCCCGATCATGGCGACGGCGTGCTGCTGGTCGCCGACGGCGGCCTCGTGCGCCCGCGTGAAACTGGCGAGCGCCGGCTCGCCGCGGCCGAGGTCGCGCTGCAGCGTGCCCGCCTGCAGGGCGAGCTCGAAAATGTCGGTGGCGGTGCGGGCGATGGCAAGGCCGCGCTCCGCCAGCGCCAAGGCCGCCGTCATGTGCAACAGCGCCGCCTCCGATCGGGCCGCACGCACATAGGCGGCCGGCGCATCCGGATCGCCGGCGCGCTCCAGATGCTCGGCCTGCACCGCGAGGTCGCGCTCCGCGAACAAGGTCGCGGCGGCGCGGTGCAGCTGGGCCCGCCGCTCATGGGTCAGCGATGCGTAGACGCCATCGCGGATCAGGGCATGCGCGAAGGCGACATGCGCGCCATCCAGCCGCACGAGGTGCCGCCGTGCCAGTTCGTCGCATTCGTAAGCCCGGTCGCCGGTGAGGGCGCGGAGGTCGCCGAGATCGAACCGCTGTCCCAGGATCGCCGCCGTCTCGATCGCCCGGCGATCGGTTTGCGCCAGGCGGTCAAGCCTTGCCAGGACCACGCCGTGCACCGAGGGCGGCAGGTGCCCCTCCTGGTCGGTCGCCCGGCTGCGCAGCAGCTGTTCCAGGAACAACGGGTTGCCCTCCGCGCGCTCCACGCAGCGTCGCACATAGTCCTCGGACTCGGCCGAAAGCTGGCGCGCCAGCTTCATGGCATCGGCGCCGGACAGCGGCCGCAGGTCGATGGTCGCCAGCAAGGCGTCACGGGCACGCCCGCGCCAGGCTGCATCGATCGGATCGCCATCGACGCGCGACGACATCAGGATCAAGGCCGGGCTGCCGGCCAGCCCGGCCGCCAGGAGCGACAGCGTGCGCAGCAGGCTGGCATCGGCCCAGTGCACGTCTTCGACGATGACGAGCTGCGGTCGCCGCCGCGCTGCCGCCGCCAGCAGCGCCTGCAGGGCGCGGGTCCTGCCGGAGTCCCGCATCGTCTCATCCATCGCGCGATAGAGCGTCAGGTCCTCGGCGGAGCGCGGCAGCGACAACAAGTCCGCCACGAACAAGGACAGGTCGCGCGGCAGGTCGCCGGCGGCCAGCGCCGCGGCCAGGCCCGCTTCCCGCTCGTGCCCCGTGCATTCCAGCAGCAGATGCGCGCACAGGGTGGCGGCGGCTTGCGTCTCGCGCGTGGCGCCAAAATCAAGCACGCGTGCGATCGTCACGGAGAATTCGCGGCTGATGGCGTCCAAGGCCGCTTCCTGGAGCAAGGTCGACTTGCCGATGCCGGGATCGCCGCGCACCAGCACCGCGCCACCGTTGCCTTCGCCTGCTTCCGCCATCAGGGCGACCAGCTGCGCCAGCTCGCCGCGCCGCCCGATCACCTGGCGCCGCGGCCGCGCCGCTTCGCCGGCGTGATGCACGATCACGTGCGCGGCGAGCGAATCCAGTCCTTTCAGCGACAGCGGCGACAGCTTTCGGCATGGCACTTCGGCCGCGATCTCGCCGGCGATGGCATCGTCGACCCAGGTCTCGCCCGAGGGCGCCGCTTCCATCAGCCGCGTGGCGATCGTGGGCGCATCGCCGGTCACGGTATAGGCGGCATGCCCGGCGCTGCCGAAATGGCCGGCGAGCACCTCGCCGAGCGCGATGCCGACATGCGCGCCGAAGGCCTCGCCGGTCTCGCGCGACAGTTCATCCAGCCGCCGGTGAATGGCGATTGCGGTGCGGGCGGCGCGCAGGGCATCGTCGCCGTGCGCGACCGGCGCGCCGAACAACGCCATCATGGCGTCGCCGATGTGCTTGTCGATGGTGCCGCCATGCTGCAGCACGATCGGATCGATCGCCGCGAAATAGCGGGCGAGCAGCCGCTGGGTGTCTTCGGGGTCGCGGCCGGCCGACAGCCGCGTGAAGTTGGAGAGGTCGGCGATCAGCACCGCCACCGGCCGCCGTTCCGGCAAGGCGTGGCTCGGCTCGCCGGCCGGCGGCGCGTCGGTCAGCGATCGGCCACAGCCGCCGCAGAACCGGTCCGATGGGTCATTCTTGAAGCCGCAGCCGGCGCAGACGCGCTCCAGGGCCGCGCCGCACGAGGCGCAGAATTTGCGGTCCGCCCGATTCTCGCTCTGGCACTGCGGACAGCGCAAGCAGGTTGCTCCGACGCCGATCGCCCCCCGGTGGAGGTTACGTGGTGAACGCTACGCGTTCGCGTTCGGGCCGGCAACGGGGCAAAGCGAAAGCCCCGTGCTTGCGCACGGGGCTTGGCTCTGAAGCGGATTCTATTCGGATCAGGCGATGGCCGATTCGACCCAGTCGGCGAGCTGGCGCTTCGGCATGTTGCCGATCTTGGTCGCCGCGACCTGTCCGTCTTTGAAGATCATCAAGGTCGGAATGCCGCGCACGCCGTAGCGCTTGGGCGTCTGCTGGTTATGGTCGATGTTGATCTTCGCGACGGTGAGCTTGCCGCCCAGGTCGCGCGCGATCTCGTCGAGCGCGGGGGCGATCATCTTGCACGGGCCGCACCATTCCGCCCAGAAGTCGACCAGCACTGGGCCGGCGGCCTTCAGGACGTCGGTCTCGAACGAGGCGTCGCTGACATGGATGGTGTGGGAGTGGGTGGTGGTAGCCGTAGCTGCTGTCATCCCGGTGTTCCTTGCTTGGGTTGCCGGTCCGATAGGCGTGACCGGCGTCCTCCCGTTTGGTTGCCGCATTCCGCCCTGGCGTCGGGACAGGACGGAACGAAGGGGCGAACCCTCGTGCTGGAATCTAGGGAGCCGCCTCCATCGCCGTCAAGGCGAGGGTTTCAGCCATGCGCGTTCAACATATCCTCTGGGATTTCCATCAGCCGCGGACCCTCTGTCCAGAGCAGGAAACAGCGAATTCTCTTGTCGGCATAGAGGCTTGAGAGGGCAGAGCGGTAGGCGCTCAGTTGCCGCACATATTGCTGTGAAACATGCAGGACCTGCATGGGCGCCGGGCGATTGCTCTTGAAATCGACCACCCAGACCTCGTCCTCCAGCACCACCAGCCGGTCGATCTGGCCGCTCACCACTTCGGTCCGGCCGTCCGGCGCGCGGCGGGTCGCGACCACCGGCACCTCGGCACGGCTCGCCGGTCCGAAGATCGCGGCGAAGTCCGGCACATCGAGTAGGGCTGTCACGTCGCGCGCCAGCGGCGCGCGCTCTGCCACGGGGACAGCGCTCGATCGGCGCGCGACGAAGGCTTCCGCCGCGCCGAGCCGTGCGTCGCGCGGCAATTGCGGCAGCATCTCCAGCAGGTGATGGATCACGCGCCCGCGCTGATAGCGCCAGCCCTGATCCTCGCCGAGCGGCGACAAGGTCGCCGGGTCCGGCTCGCTCGGGCGCGACGGCGTCAGCGGCCGCGGCGGATCAGGCAGTTGCGGGATCGGGGCATCGAGCCACGGCGGCGGGGCGAGCTCTGCGCTCACATCCATCGATGCGGCCGCCCCTTCGATGGGCGCCCCGTCGCTGAGGCGCAGCAGCGGTC
>DATFDU010000196.1:0-8221 GCA_035251915.1 Dongiaceae bacterium
GTTAACGCGCCGCCGGTTGGTCAGAGGCTAGAAAATAAGACTGGAGCGGAGCGACTTCAAGCTCTCCCTTGCTCAGCTCGGCGATCGCGCCGACCGCGGCAAGAATTCCCGACACCGTTGTAAAGTAAGGGATTCCCCCCATCAGAGCGGTGCGTCGCAAGGCGAAGGAGTCGGCGATCGACTTGGCGCCCGCGACGGTGTTGAAGACCAGCTTCACTTCGCCGCGCTGCATCGCCTCCACGATGTGGGGGCTGCCCTGATGCACCTTGTTGATGGCGCGCACGCCGAGACCGAGGTTGCGGAAGTAGGCGGCGGTGCCGGGCGTCGCCAGCACATCGAAGCCCATCTCCAGCAGCTTGCGCGTCGGTTCCACGATGGCGGGCTTGTCCTTGTCCTTGACCGAGATGAACACGGCGCCGGAGCGAGGCAGGTTCTGGCCGGCGCCGAGCTGCGCCTTCAGGAAGGCGCGCGCGAAATTGGAATCGAGGCCCATGACCTCGCCGGTCGACTTCATCTCGGGGCCGAGGATGATGTCGACGCCGGGGAAGCGCGCGAACGGGAACACAGCCTCCTTCACCGCCATGTGCGGGCGCTTGCTGAGGTTGAGATTGAAGGCGGCGAGCTTCTCGCCCGCCATCACCCGCGCGGCGATCTTGGCGATCGGCAGGCCGGTGGCCTTGGCGACGAACGGCACGGTGCGGCTGGCGCGCGGATTGACCTCCAGCACATAGATATCGCGGCGCTGGATCGCGAACTGCACGTTCATCAGGCCGACGACGTTGAGGCCCTTGGCCAGCGACACCGCCTCGCGCCGGATTTCGCCGATCACCTGCAGCGGCAGCGAATAGGGCGGCAGGGCGCAGGCGCTGTCGCCGGAATGGATGCCGGCCTCCTCGATATGCTCCATGATGCCGGCGACGTGGACGTCGGTACCGTCCGCGAGCGCATCGACATCGACCTCGATCGCGTCTTCCAGGTACGAGTCGATCAGCACCGGGTTGTCGCCGCTGACCTGCACGGCGGTGCGCATGTAGCGGCGCAGGGCCTGCGGCTCGTGCACGATCTCCATGGCGCGGCCGCCCAATACATAAGACGGGCGGATCACCACCGGATAGCCGATGCGCTCGGCGATCGCCTCGGCTTCTTCCAGCGAACGTGCGGTGCCGTTCTCCGGCTGTCGCAGGCCGAGCTTCTTCAACAATTGCTGGAACCGCTCGCGGTCCTCCGCGAGGTCGATGGCGTCGGGCGAGGTGCCGAGAATCGGGATCTCCGCCTGTTCCAGCGCGGCGGCGAGCTTCAGCGGCGTCTGGCCGCCGAACTGCACGATGACGCCGAGCAAAGTGCCCTTGCGCTGCTCTACGCGCGCCAGCTCGATCACGTCCTCGGCGGTCAGCGGCTCGAAATAGAGCCGGTCCGAGGTGTCGTAGTCGGTCGACACCGTCTCCGGGTTGCAGTTGACCATGATGGTCTCGATGCCGGCCTCGCGCAGCGCGTAGGCGGCGTGGACGCAGCAATAGTCGAACTCGATGCCCTGGCCGATCCGGTTGGGCCCGCCGCCGAGGATGATGACCTTGCGCCGGTCGCTGGGGTTGGCTTCGCACTCGGCGGTGTCCCAGTCGTTTCCGGTCCAGCCGGTGCCTTCGTAGCAGGAATACATGTAGGAGGTCTGCGAGGCGAACTCGGCCGCGCAGGTGTCGATGCGCTTGTAGACCGGGCGCACGTTCTGCTGGTGGCGCAGGACAAAAATCTCTTTCGCCTTCATGCCGGAGAGCTTGGCGAGGCGCGCGTCGGAGAAGCCCATTTTCTTCAGGCGCAACAGGCCGGCGTGATCCTTCGGCAGGCCGTTGGCCTTGATCGCGTTCTCCGCGGCGACGATGCCTTCGATCTGGCGCAGGAACCAGGGGTCGAACTTCGACGCACCCTGGATCTCCTCGACCGTGAGGCCGCGGCGCAGCGCTTCGGCCGCGCGGATCAGGCGGTCCGGCGTCGGGCGCGTCAGCTCTTTCAGGATCTCCTCCTTGCTGTCCGGCAGCTCGACCTCGTCGAAGCCGGTGAGGCCGGTTTCCATCGAGCGCAGCGCCTTCTGCACCGATTCCTGGAAGTTGCGGCCGATCGACATCGCTTCGCCGACCGACTTCATGGAGGTCGACAGCAGCTGCTCCGCGCCGGGGAACTTCTCGAAGGTGAAGCGCGGCATCTTGGTGACGACATAGTCGATGGTCGGCTCGAACGAGGCCGGCGTCACCCTGGTGATGTCGTTGGTGATCTCGTCCAGCGTGTAGCCGACCGCGAGCTTGGCGGCGACCTTGGCGATCGGGAAGCCGGTCGCCTTCGACGCCAGCGCGGAGGAGCGCGACACGCGCGGGTTCATCTCGATCACCACCAGGCGGCCGGTCTCCGGATGGACCGCGAACTGCACGTTGCTGCCGCCGGTATCGACGCCGATCTCGCGCAGCACCGCGATCGAGGCATTGCGCATCAGCTGGTATTCCTTGTCGGTCAGCGTCAGCGCCGGCGCGACCGTGATGCTATCGCCGGTATGCACGCCCATCGGGTCGATGTTCTCGATCGAGCAGATGATGATGCAATTGTCCGCGCGGTCGCGGACCACCTCCATCTCAAACTCCTTCCAGCCCAGCACCGATTCCTCCACCAGCACCTGGCCGACGGGAGAGGCCTTGATGCCGCCCTCGACGATGCGGATGAATTCCTCGCGGCTGTAGGCGATGCCGCCGCCGGTGCCGCCGAGGGTGAAGCTCGGGCGGATGACGGCGGGCAGGCCGACATCCATCAGCGTATCGAGCGCTTCATCGAGCGTGGACACCAGCGCACCCTTCGGGCTTTCGAGCCCGATGCGGTCCATCGCCTTGCGGAACAGCAGGCGGTCCTCCGCCATGTCGATGGCCTCGGCATTGGCGCCGATCAGTTCGACGCCCAGCTCCTTCAGCTTGCCGGAGCGATGCAGCGCCATGGCGGTGTTGAGCGCCGTCTGGCCGCCCATGGTGGGGAGCACCGCGTCCGGCTTTTCCTTGGCGATGATGCGCGCCACCACGTCGGGCGTGATCGGCTCGATGTAGGTCGCATCCGCCAGGTCCGGATCGGTCATGATGGTGGCGGGGTTGGAGTTCACCAGGATGACCCGATACCCCTCCTGCCGCAGCGCCTTGCAGGCCTGAGCGCCGGAGTAGTCGAACTCGCACGCCTGGCCGATGACGATCGGCCCGGCGCCGATGATGAGGATCGATTTGAGGTCAGTGCGCTTGGGCATTCGAGCTGCTCTCCGGTTGGCCCAAGGCCTCGGTGATGGTCAGTATGACGCCGTCCATGCTTTGCAGGACGTCGTTGTTCCAGAAACGCAACGTGCGGTAGCCGTGCGTGGTGAACCACGCATCGCGCGCAGCATCATGAGCGCTATCAGCATGTTGGCTACCGTCAACTTCGATGATGAGCTTGACTCGCAAGCAAGCGAAGTCGGCGACATAAGGGCCGATCGGACACTGTTTGCGAAAATGAAACCCGTCCACTTGCTTCCGGCGCAAATAGAGCCAGAGCCTTCGCTCTACATCTGTCATGTCTCGGCGGAGTTTACGCGCGCTTGCAAGGGATCGCGGCTGCGTACGGCGAGTCTTTGCTTCCGCAGTCACCGACAACCCCCACCCTGGCCCTCCCCCAACTTGGGGGAGGGGATTCTTGTTGGTGCTGCCGCACGATCAACTCCCTCCCCCGAGCCGGGGGAGGGTTGGGGTGGGGGCGCTCCACGCTCGGTCGTCGCGGTTGGCTGCATCATCCCTTCCTCTCCTCCATCTTCTCTACGAAGCGGTGGAAGAGGTAGTGGCTGTCCATCGGGCCTGGCGAGGCTTCCGGGTGGTACTGCACGGAAAACACCGGCTTGCCCTCCAGCTCCAGCCCCTCGACGCAGCCGTCGAACAGGCTCTCGTGCGTCACCGTCACGCCCTTGGGCAGGCTTTCGCGCACCACGCAGAAGCCGTGGTTTTGGCTGGTGATCTCGACCTTGCCTGTCGTCAGATCCTTGACCGGATGATTGGCGCCGCGGTGGCCGCGCGGCATCTTCTCGGTCTTGCCGCCCAAGGCCAGCGCCAGCATCTGGTGGCCAAGGCAGATGCCGAAGATCGGGATGTCGCGCTTGATGAGGTCCCTGATCACCGGCACGGCATATGCGCCAGTGGCGGCGGGATCGCCCGGGCCGTTGGCGAGGAACACGCCGTCGGGCTGGTGGCGCAGCACATCGTCGGTCGTCGCGCTCGCCGGCACCACGGTCACGTCGCAGCCGGCGGCGGTCAGGCAGCGCAGGATGTTGCGCTTGGCGCCGTAGTCGATCGCGACCACCTTGAACTTCGGATTGGCCTGCTTGCCGTAGCCGCGGCCGAGCGCCCACAGGCTCTCGTCCCAATGATAGGTCTGGCGGCAGGAGACGTCCTTGGCGAGGTCCATGCCTTCGAGGCCCGGCCAGGCCTTCGCCTCCTTGGTCAAGGCCGGCACGTCGAACTTGCCGTCCTGGCGGTGCACGATGACGCCGTTGGGCGCGCCGCCGTCGCGGATGCGGCGGGTCAGGCGCCGGGTGTCGATGCCGGCGATGGCGGGCAGGTTGTAGCGCTTCAGCCAGGCGTCGAACGATTGCGCGGCGCGCCAGCTCGACGGTTCGGTGATGTCGACGGCGAGCACGCAGCCGCGCGCGGCCGGCGTCACGGTCTCGATATCCTCGTCGTTGGCGCCGACATTGCCGATGTGCGGGAAGGTGAAGTTGATGATCTGACCGGCGTAGGAAGGATCGGTCATGATCTCCTGGTAGCCGGTCATCGAGGTGTTGAAGCACACCTCGCCCACGGCCTTGCCTTCGGCGCCCAGGCCGCGGCCTTTGAGCACCGTTCCATCGCCCAGGATCAGGAGGGCGGTTGGCGCGTGCGTCTGGTCGGTCGCTTGAGGAGCGCTCATGCCGATGGCTTTCGAATGGAATATGCCGCTGGACCTTGCCGGTCCGGCGCGCCTGTCCGCATCCCAGAGGTTAGCCTTTGGGCGAACCCCAGGCGGGCGGTCATTCGACGATCGGCGAAGATCGCCGGTTTCTAAGCCGCGAATCCCGCTCCGTCAAGCGAATGTCCTGCTTTTTTCGGCGCCGAAACGGTAGATGTTTCAACCGTTTAGTCAGTTCGCAGGACGGGCTGCCGGAAATTGCTTCGATGCGGGGAATCCTGTACTGTCCCCGCCTTTCGCGATCCCCTGTTTCTGGAGTTCCCATGTTGCGGCAGCGCCTCAACGATGACCTGAAGGCGGCGATGAAGTCGCGCGACCAGCGCGCGACCTCCACCCTGCGCCTGATCCTGGCTGCCCTGAAGGACCGCGACATCGCCGCCCGCGACCGCGGCATCACCAACGGCGTGGACGAGCCCGAGATCATCGACCTGCTCCAGAAGATGGTGCGCCAGCGCCAGGAGAGCATCGCGATGTACCAGAAGGCCGCCCGCCAGGAGCTGGTCGACCAGGAGCAGGGCGAGATCAACATCATCGAGCGCTACCTGCCCAAGAAGATGGCGGAAGGCGAGACCAGCGCCGCCATCGCGGCGGTGGTGGAGGAGCTGGGCGCGTCCTCGATCAAGGACATGGGCCGGGTGATGGCCGCCCTGAAGGAGCGCTATGCCGGCCGCATGGACTTCGCCAAGGTCGGAGCGCAGGTGAAGCAGAAGTTGGGCTAAGGCCCATAGGCCGGGTGACTTATCCCCAATATCCCCACTATGCGGTATGCCTTGCTTGGCGCTGAACCGCTAAACTCGTCCGATTCTCTTTAATCCGATTCTCTGGGGCACTTGGGACTGACGGATGGCCTTCCCGCCACGATTCCTGGAAGAGCTGCGCGGCCGGGTGTCGATCACGGACATCGTCGGGCGGCGCGTACGCCTGATCCGCAAAGGCCGCGGCGAAGCCACCGGCCTCTGCCCGTTCCACAACGAAAAGACGCCGTCCTTCACGGTCAGCGAGGACAAGGGCTTTTTTCACTGCTTCGGCTGTGGGGTCCATGGCGACGTCCTCGGCTTTGTCATGCGTTCCGAGGGACTGGAGTTCCCGCAGGCGGTGGAGAAGCTGGCCGGCGAAGCTGGCATGCAGGTGCCGCGCGAAACGCCGGAGGAACGCGAACGGGCGGAGCGGCAAGCAACGCTCGGCGGCGCCGTCGAGCTCGCCGCCAAGTTCTATGAGCAGCAGTTGCGTGCATCCGCCGGGCGCGCCGGCCTCGAATACCTCAAGCGCCGCGGGCTCAGCGACGACACGATGCGGCGCTTCCGCCTCGGCCATTCGCCCGATACCGGACACGCGCTGAAGGCGGCGCTGGAAAAGGCCGGGATTCCCGAGGCGATCTCGATCGAAGCCGGGCTATTGATCAAGCCGGAGGACGGTCGCCCGTGCTTCGACCGGTTCCGTGGCCGGGTGATGTTCCCGATCCTCGACCGCAAGGGCCAGGCGATCGCGTTCGGCGGCCGCATCCTGGATCAGGGCGAGCCGAAGTATCTCAACTCGCCGGAAACGCCGCTCTTCCACAAGGGCCGCGTGCTCTATGGCCTCAGCCACGCGCAGAAGACCGCGCGCGAGAGCAACGAGATCATCGTGGTCGAAGGCTATATGGACGTGATCGCGCTGGCGCAGGCGGGGATCAGCAACGCGGTTGCGCCGCTCGGCACCGCGCTGACCGAGGACCAGCTGGCGCTGCTCTGGCGGATGGCGCAGGAGCCGATCCTCTGCTTCGACGGCGACAATGCCGGCCAGCGCGCCGCCGCCCGGGCGGCGGACCGGGCGATCCCGCTGCTGAAGCCGGGCCTCTCCCTGCGCTTCGCCTGGATGCCGGCTGGCGAGGATCCGGATTCCCTGGTGCGGGCCAAGGGCGCCGCCGGCTTCCGCGACGAACTGGCGCGGATGGAGCCGCTGGTCGATGTGCTGTGGCAACAGGTGCTGGCCGACCGGCCGCTGGACACGCCGGAGCGGCGGGCCGGATTCCGCCGCGATCTGGCCGAGGCGGTGGCCAGGATCGGCGACAAGTCAGTGGCGGAGGCCTATCGGCAAGAGATGCATCGCCGGTTGGACGAGCTGTTCCGGCCGCAGCCAAAGGCCGCTTTCCAGGGCAGTCAGGGGCAGTTTGCCGGCCAAAGGGCCAAATTCCCAGGGCGCTATCCACCTATGCCGGTGGGCGGCGAGGCGGCGCGGCGTGGGGTGGCCAATGTCCAGCGCACGCCCTACGAACTGATCTTGATCACCCTTGTTAACCATCCAGACTTGATTAGCCGTCATTGTGAGATGGTGGGTGAAGTGCAGTTTCCCCGCGGTGACCTTGACTCTTTGAAGGGTGCGATTATAGACCTCGCAGCCGGCCAGCCGCATCTTGACTCCAAGGGGTTTCGGAACCATTTGAACGACCTGGGTTTTGCAGGGACCCTGGAAGCCCTGGTTGCGCGCACGGGCCACATGAGGTTCACCCTTCCGTCGGCGGAATTGAACTCCGCTGAGGAGGGGCTTTTGCACGTGATTGGGCTGTTGCGGGAGAAGCTGAGCGTGAAACCGGAACTGTCGGCAACGGCTCAGGCGCTGGAAAGCGCGATGGCGAATCCCGGCGACCCAACGGCAGAGACCTCCGCACTCACCCGCTTCGAGGCGGCGCGGCAGATGGCGCTGGACAGCGAAAGCCAGCGCCATGACCTGGATCGCGTGCCCGGCTGGGACAGTGAGAACTAGACATAGAGTAGGGGACTCGTTTCGGCCTTGAACGGGGGTTCAACGGGCCGGGACATACAGAATATAGAGCAGGTGTAGAGATGGCAGTGAAGCCGCAGCCCAAGCAGGATGCGAACAAGCCGCGCGAGGAAGGCGCCGAGCCCTTGATGGATGGCATGAACAATGCCATGCGCAAGATGCTCGCCAAGGCCAAGGAAAAGGGGTTCGTCACCAGCGCCGAACTCAACGCGGTCCTGCCTTCAGAGCAGGTCTCGACCGACCAGATCGAAGACATGATGGCCCAGCTCAACGAGATGGGCATCAACGTCGTCGACGCTGACGAGGAAACCGAGGAGGCCGAGGACGCGGTCGAGGAAGAGCCGCGCGCCGTCGGCAACCTCGATGACGAGGAGGTCGGCCGCACCGACGATCCCGTCCGCATGTATCTGCGCGAGATGGGCTCGGTCGAGCTGCTGTCGCGCGAGGGCGAAATCGCCATCGCCAAGCG
>DATFDU010000197.1:0-36020 GCA_035251915.1 Dongiaceae bacterium
CCATGACAAACACCTTGATGAGCACCGAACGCGACCTGATGCGCATCGTGATCGTCGGCCACGTCGATCACGGCAAGTCGACCCTGGTGGGGCGGCTGTTCCACGACACCGGCTCGCTGCCCGACGGCAAGCTGGAGCAGATCAAGGCGATGTGCGAGCGGCGCGGCATGCCGTTCGAATGGGCGTTCCTGATGGATGCGTTCCAGTCGGAGCGCGACCAGGGCATCACCATCGACACCTCGCAGATCTGGTTCAAGACGCCGAAGCGCGACTACACCATCATCGATGCGCCCGGCCACCGCGAGTTCATCAAGAACATGATCACCGGCGCGTCCAGCGCCGAGGCCGCGATCATGCTGATCGACGCCAGCCAGGGCGTGCAGCAGCAGTCGCGCACCCACGCTTTCCTGCTCAACCTGCTCGGCATCCGCCAGATCGTGGTGGTGGTCAACAAGATGGACCTCGCGGGCAATGGCGAGAAAACCTTCCAGGCGATCAAGGCGGAGTATGTCCGCTACCTGGAAGAGATCGGCATCGTGCCGAACTTCGTCATCCCGGCGATCGCGCGCGACGGCGACAACGTGGTTCATCGCTCCGAGCGCATGGGCTGGTACGACGATGCGACGCTGATCCAGGCGCTCGATTCGTTCCAGAGCCAGGGCGACCTGAAGGCGCTGCCGCTGCGGCTGCCGATCCAGGACGTCTACAAGTTCGACGACCGGCGCATCCTGGCCGGGCGGATCGCCACCGGGCGGCTCAAGGTCGGCGACCGCATCCTGTTCTCGCCCTCCAACAAGACCGCGCGGGTCAGGAGCATCGAGGCCTGGAATGCGGCCCTGCCGGGCGAGGCGGAGCCGGGACAGTCCGTCGGCATCACCACCGATGACCAGCTGTTCATCGAGCGCGGCGAGATCGCCAGCCACGAGCACTACGCGCCGATCGAGACCAACGTGTTCCACGGCCGGCTGTTCTGGCTTGGTCGCGCGCCGCTGGTGCAGGGCGAGAGCTACCGCCTGCGCATGGAGACGAGGGACGTGCAGGTGACGGTCGAGCGGGTCGAGGCGATCTACGATCCCGACGCCCTGTCGCAGCGGCCGGCCGTCAAGGTCGAGCGCAACGAGATCGCCGACGTGGTGCTGCGCTCCTATGCCATGCTGGCGCTGGACGATGCGGAGCAGAATCCGCGCACCGGCCGGTTCGTGCTGAGCGACGGCGCCAACATCGTGGCCGGCGGCACCATCAGCATGCGCGACTACCCGGACCAGCGCGAGCTGGTGACAGTCCGGTCGACCAATATCACCGCGGTGGCACACCGCCTCACCAACGCGGCACGCATCGCGCGCAACGGGCATACCGGCGGCGTGCTGTGGTTCACCGGCCTGTCGGGCGCCGGCAAGTCGACCATCGCCATGGCGGTGGAACAGGAGCTGTTCCGCCGCGGCTACCAGACCTATGTGCTGGACGGCGACAATGTGCGCCGCGGGCTCAATTCCAATCTCAGCTTCTCGCCGGAGGACCGCGCCGAGAACATCCGGCGTGTGGGCGAGGTTGCGGCCTTGTTTGCCGATGCGGGGCAGATCGTGGTGACGGCCTTCATCTCGCCTTATCGCTCCGACCGGCATCGTGCCCGTGCGGCAGCCAAGGACGGCTTCCACGAGATCTACATCAAGGCCAGCCTCGAGACCTGCGAGAAACGCGACCCGAAGGGTCTCTACCGGCGAGCGCGCACCGGCGAGATCGCGGAGTTCACCGGCATCACCGCACCCTATGAGACGCCGGAGTCCGCGGAACTCACCATCGATACCGACCGCCTCACCGTCGAGGAAAGTGTGGCCGCGGTGCTCGAGTATGTGGACCGGAACTTCCGGAAAACCACGTAAATCGCGCGAATCTGCGCTGTGCCCGATAAGTGACTCAAGATGCTGTAAAATCACACAATATCGTGGTGGCGTTTTAAGCTTGCGCGCTTGAATTTCGCTGCCTAAGGTGCCGTGCAAATGACGAGATCGCGGGATGGTTAATACAACCGGAACTCCGCGGCCGTGATGGGTGGCTAGAGTTTTGATTGCCGGTGCGTTGCTTGACGCTCCCTGGGTGGGTGGACCCCGAGGAGCTTGCGTGCTTTTTGTTTCAACGCTTCATCCTGTTGGGGGGTATGGCAGAGATGAATCATGTGAAGGCCCGGCTTGGCGAGGCAATTCGCCGATGGTTCGCGCCGCGCGAAATCATCATTCGCACCAGCGGCCGGATTCAGTTCATATGCCTGTCGACCCGCGCGCAATTGATCGCCAGCACCGTGCTCGGCGGCGTGGTCCTGGGTGCGCTCGGCGCCTCGATCAACCTGGCCGTCGAGCAACTGCACCAGTATTCCCGCGACATCGCAGTGCGTCAGGCGGAATCGGCCTATAACGAGCTGCTGACCGCGTTCGGCGATTATGTCGAGCGGGCGGGCGACAGCATCGCCGCCGCCGATGCCGAGGTCGCGGCGCTCGCCGCGCGCGCCAATACCGCGGGCGACACCCTGCCGCAGGCCTCGCGGCCCAGCGACATGCTGGCGAGTCTCTCGGGCCGCGGCGACGCGGCGCTCAAATCCGCGCTGCGCGATCGGCTGTCCATGTTCGAATCCGATCTGCGCAATGTGTCGGAGCGCAACAAGCTGCTGGTCGGCGAGCTCTCCGACCTCAAGCGCGAGCTGCAGCAGGCGCAGTTCGACCGCGACGCCGCGATCGAGGCGCGCCAGGCCAAGACCGCGCAGCTGGCGGAAGAGATCGGCAAGTCCCGCTCGCTCGGCGAGCGCGGCGACGCGCTGCAAAAGGAACTGACCGAGGTGATCGCGCGCGGCGCCAGCGCCGAGACCCGCATCAATTCGTTGACCTCCAAGGTCGCGGGCTTGGAAGCGGAGATCCATGAGACCAACGATCGTGCCGCCGACATCGAAGACCAGGCCCGCCAGCTGACGGCGGCGCTGAATGTCGCGATCGATCAACGCAACCGGCTGCAGAACGAGCGCGCGAAGATGGCGGGCGAGGTCGGCAGCCTGCGCCAGGAACTGGCGTCGCTGCAGGAGAGCCAGGCCAATTTCGTCGCCAATCTCGCGGAGCGCGCGCGCGGCAACATCGACATGATGGAAAAGACCGTCGCGATGACCGGCCTCGACGTCAACAAGCTGCTGCAGGCCGTGTCGGACGAATCGGGCGAAGGCGGCCCGTTCATCCCGGCGCCGACGGCTGCGAGCGGGGGCGAGGGCGAGCAGAAGCTGCTGGCCAGCGTCGCCACCCTCGGCGACCAGGTCGCACGGTGGGAGAAGCTGCAGTTCATCCTGCGTTCCCTGCCGCTGACCGCGCCGATCGACAGCTACTACATTTCCAGCTCGTACGGCACGCGCCGGGACCCGTTCAACGGCGCGCGCGCCCTGCACGAGGGCGTCGACATGGTCAGCAAGCTGCGGTCCGAAGTCCTAGCGACCGCGCCGGGCACCGTGAAATTTGCCGGCTGGAAAGGCGGCTACGGGCGGGTGGTCGAGATCGACCACGGGCTCGGCATCGTCACCCGCTACGCTCACCTTCATGCCATTAACGTCAAGGTAGGGGATGTCGTGGATTATCGGCAGGAGATCGGCAAGCTGGGTAGCTCCGGCCGGTCTTCCGGGCCGCACGTCCATTTCGAAGTTCGCTACAATGGCCGTCCGCTCGACCCCATGGCATTTTTGAAGGCGGGTCGATATGTTTTCAAAGGGTAGCAGGCAGGCTTCTGCCAATAGCAATAGTGACGGCAGCCGTTCGGCGGCGAAGTCATCGGTTCCTTCCATCATCAGCGCCGATCTCCGGATCAACGGCGACCTCGTCTGCAGCGGCGACGTCCAGGTCGACGGCTGGGTCCAAGGCGACATCCAGAGCCGCAACATCGTGATCGGCGAAGGTGCGACCGTCCACGGCGCGCTGCAGGCCGAAACGGTGCGGATCTGCGGCCTGGTCAAAGGCGAGATCAAGGCGGACCAGGTGGTGCTGGAAAAGACCGCGAAGGTCACTGGCGACGTGCTGCACAAGAGCCTCACGATCGAGGAGGGCGCCCAGATCGAGGGCATGTGCAAGCGCCTTGAAGCGCCCGCCGCCGCGCAGGTCGTGCTGCCCGCGCCCGGCGCGCTGGCGCCGCTGGCCAACGGCGACACCAAGCCGCTCGCTGACAGGCTGGCGGCGATCAGCTAAGAGCGACCTCATTCACTCTCTACCGTCATCGCCGGGCGAAGACCCGGCGACCCAAGTTCGCGTCCAGCGCTGTTTTGGAATTTGGGTCACCGGGTCTCGACACTTCGTGTCGGCCCGGTGATGACGAGAAAGAGAGCGGAAGGCTACGTCAGCGCCTTGCGCAGCATCTCGTCGTCGATGTTGCCGCCGGAGCAGACGATGACGATGGATTTGGCCGGCTTGGGCGCGCGGCCCTGCAACGCGGCGGCGAGTGCGATGGCGCCGCCGGGTTCCACCACCAGCTTCAGGCGGCGGGCGGCGAAGGCGACTGCCGCCAGCGCCTCTTCGTCGGTCGCGGTCAGGCCGCCCGACAACAGGCGCTGGTTGATCGGGAAGGTGATCTCGCCGGGCGACTTGGACAGCAGCGCATCACAGATCGACTTTTCGCTGCCGGCATTCTCCAGCCGCTTGCCCGCGGCCAGGGAGCGCGCAGTATCGTCGAACCGCGCCGGCTCGCAGGCATAGACGCGCGCCTCCGGATGGCGCGCCTTGACGGCGGTGGCGATGCCGGACATGAGGCCGCCGCCGCTGCACGGCGCCAGCACCACGTCGGGGGTGACGCCCAGCCGCGCGCAGTCCTCGGCGATCTCGAGACCGATGGTGCCCTGGCCGGCGATGATGGCGGGATCGTCATAGGGTGGGACCACCACGTAGCCCTTGTCGCGCGCGATCGCGCGGGCGATCGCCTCGCGGTCTTCCTTGTAGCGGTCGTACAGCTTCACCTCGCCGCCCAGCGCCTTGGTGTTCTCGATCTTGATGCGCGGCGCGTCCTCCGGCATCACGATGATCGACGGCACGCCGAGCATGGCAGCCGCCGCGGCCACACCCTGGGCGTGGTTGCCGGACGAGAACGCGACGACGCCTGGCACCTTGCCGGCTTCCAGCGCGGACTTGATCTTGTTGTAGGCGCCGCGGAACTTGAATGAGCCGGTGACCTGCAGGCATTCCGGCTTAACGAAGGCGCGCGTACCGAGCAGCCGGTCGAGCTCGGGATAGCGCAGCAGCGGCGTGCGCTGGGCCTGTCCGAAGATCCGCCTGGCCGCTGCCTCGACGTCGGCCAGGCCGGGGGCCGCTGAAGCGGCGTCAGAACTTTTGAGCAATGCCGAGATCCTGTGAGATCCTCAGGTGCGCCGCGCCGTTGTTCAGGCGCGCGCGATAGACCTGGGTGTTTTCGATGATGCGCATCACGTAGTTCCGCGTCTCGTCGAACGGAATCGATTCGATCCAGTCGATGACATCGATCGAGCGCTGGCGCGGATCGCCGTAGGTCGAGATCCAGTCCCGCACCCGGTTGGGCCCGGCATTATAGGCGGCTGCCGCCAGAACGTAAGACCCGCCGAACCGGCTCAGCAGCTCGTCGAGATACACCCGGCCGAGCGTGATGTTGTAGCTGGAATCGGTGGTGAGCCGCTTGTGCGCGAACTTGACGCCGGCCTGCTTGGCTACGCCCTTGGCGGTGCCCGGCATCAGCTGCATCAGGCCGCGCGCGCCGGCGCTGGAGACCGCGCCGACATCGAACGCACTCTCCTGCCGGATGACGCCGAGCACCAGCGCCGGCTCCGGCTCCTTGCCGCCTGGCAGCGTGATGACCGGATAGAGGAAGTCGACCATCTCGGTGCCGCGCGTGCGTGCTTCCTTGGCGACCGCGACCGCGAAGTCCTTGCGGTTGATCTCCATGGCCAGCGCCGCGACTAGCTGGTATTCCGCCGGCCGCGAGCTCAGCTCCATCAGCCTGGTCAGGAAGAGGCGCGTCCGCTCACCCTCGCCGAGCGCATTCAGGATGCGCACGACCCGCACCAGCTCGCGCTTGTCGAACAGCTGCTTCTCCTGGGCGGTCGGCTTGGCGGTGCCGGACAGCTGGATCTGCCGCCCGTCATTGAGATGCGCGGCGGCCAGCTGGCCGTAGAAGCTGGTCTGGCCCTTCGCCGCGGTCTTGTACCAATCCTGCGCCTTGGCCACGTCCCCCATCTGCTCGGCGGCGCGGCCGGCCCAGTAGGCGCCGCGCGACTGTGAAATGACCGAGGTGGTGCCGGCGTAGAGCGCGGTGAAGTGCCTGGTCGCGGTCGGCGCATCGTTCAGGAAGCGCAGGGCGATCCAGCCCGCCAGGAACTCGCCCTCGGCGAAGGTCTCGCCGCGGGTCGTGCCGTGCGCCGCCGCCAGCCGATAGGCCGCCGAGATGTTGCCCTCGTCGAGGGTGCCGCGGGTGGCTCGCTTGAGCTCGGCCCACATCAGGTCGGGCCGTAGCACGCCCTGCGGCGGCGGGTCGAGCAGCGCGGCAGCCTCGTTGAAGCGATCCTGCCGGCGCAGCAGGCGTGCGCGCTCGAAGATCAGGCCGGCATCCTTGCGCAGCGCGGCCGGGACGGCGTTCACTGCCGCCTGGGCGTCCTTGGCTTCGCGCGCCAGCTTCAGGCGCGCCTCCGCCAGCGCCTGATGGCCGGCATCGACCCGGTCCAGCATGCGCAACGCCTGGTCGCGCTCGCCGTCCCACAACAGGCGATCGAGGCGCGCCCAATGCTGCTGCGAATGCAGCAGGTGGCCGAAGCGCTGCAGGAACACCTGCTCGTCGTCCTTCGGGAAGTCGAGCTCGATCCAGGCGCGGTGGATGATCCGCTCGGCGCGCTTCTCCTGCCGGGTCGCGGTCAGCGCGCCGGCGAGCTTGATGGCGCCTTCGACGGTGGAAGGCTCGCGCTCGCCGAACCATTTCAGGATGTCCTGCGGCTTGAGGTATTCCGGCATGGCGCGCTCGGCCTGCTGGGTCAGCGTGTAGCGCAGCGGCCAGTCCGGATTGGCCTTCAGGAACTCGCTCATTTCCTTGAAGTCGCGGCCTGGTCCCGGCCGGGTCAGGTCCAGCCACTGGATGACTTTGGCCGGCAGCGGGTCCTTGCCGGTCGCGGCGATGCGGCGCGCCTCCTTCCAGCGGTCCTTCTTGGCCTGGGCGAAGGCCTGCTTGTAGACCGTGAGATCACGCGCGCTTAGGCCGCTCGACTCGGCGCCGGCAGCCTGGTGAGCAAACAGGAGCGCGGCCGCTCCCAAGACGACCGCGAGAAAACCGAGCAAACGCCGCACTTTGGCCCTCATGAGCAACTCAGATTACATCTTAACCATAGCGCGCCAGCCGGGCAATTCGGCCGACCGCCGACCATTGCGCCGGATTATGGCAAAAGAAGCCTTAACAGCGTCTTGAAAGCCAGGGGCGGGCATGGCAATTGTCCCCGTCCGTGCGCGGCGTCACAATCGAGTGGAAGGAAGGGCAAATGGCGAGGTTCCAGGGGTCTATCACCGCACTGATCACGCCCTTCAAGAATGGCGCGGTCGACGAGCAGGGCTTCCAGCGCTTCGTGGAGTGGCAGATCGACGAGGGCATCAACGGCCTGGTGCCGGTCGGCACCACCGGCGAATCGCCGACTCTGAGCCATGACGAGCACAAGCGGGTGGTGGAGCTGTGCATCGAGGCGGCGCGCAAGCGCGTGCCGGTCATCGCCGGCACCGGCTCCAATTCCACCGACGAGGCGATCGACCTCACCCGGCATGCCGAGAGGGCGGGCGCCGATGCCGCGCTGATCGTGCTGCCGTACTACAACAAGCCGACGCCGGAAGGGCAGTATCTGCACTTCAAGGCGATCCACGACGCCACCAGCCTGCCGATCTTCATCTACAACGTGCCGCCGCGCAGCGCGGTCGACATGACGGTCGACACCATGGCGCGCCTCGCCAAGCTGCCGCGCATCGTGGGCGTCAAGGACGCGACCGCCGACCTGGCGCGTCCGATCCGCACCAAGCTCGCGATCGACAAGGACTTCATCATGCTGTCGGGTGAAGACGGCACCGCGCTGCCGTTCCTGGCGCAGGGCGGCGTCGGCTGCATCTCGGTCACCGCCAACGTCGCGCCCCGCCTGACCGCGGAGATGCACAAAGCGTGGGCCGAGGGCGACCTCAAGCACGCCATGAAGATCAACGAGCGCCTGATGCCGGTGAACGACGCCCTGTTCTGCGAGACCAGCCCGGGCCCGGTGAAATATGCCGCCAGCCTGCTCGGCCGCGCGTCGGACGAGTTGCGGCTGCCGCTGGCGCCGATCGCCGAAGCGTCGAAGCAGAAGGTGCGCGCGGCGCTGACCAAGGCCGGGCTGCTGAACTGACAAATATGCAATCATGGCCAGAGACCCGGCGACCCAGCGCTTTGCGGCGCAGAACCGCAAGGCGCGTCACGACTACCTGATCGAGGACACGATCGAAGCCGGCATGATGCTGACCGGCTCCGAGGTGAAGTCGCTGCGCCTGGGCAAGGCCTCCATCGCCGAGGCCTTCGCCGCCGAGAAGGACGGCGAGTTCTTCCTCTACAACTCCTATTTCCCGGAATACCAGTCGGCCAAGCATTTCAGCCACACGCCGCGCCGCGCCCGCAAGCTGCTGCTCCGCAAGCGCGAGATCGACAAGCTGATCGGCGCCACCCAGCGCGCCGGCATCACCGTGGTGCCCCTGTCGATCTACTTCAACGATCGCGGCATCGCCAAGGTCCAGCTCGGACTCGCCAAGGGCAAGCGCAAGGTCGACAAGCGCGCAGCCGAGAAGGAGCGCGACTGGAAGCGCGAGCAATCGCGGCTGCTGAGCCGGCGCTCGCAGGACTAGGCAGTGGAGATCCATCGCGAGGTGCCGGTGTTCGAAGACCAGATCAGATCAATCGTGATCGACCTGTTGGTGCTGCTGGCGGACGGCGACTACGAATCCATCATGGAGCGCTGCGCCGGGTCGCGCGTGAGCGGCGATGACCTGCAGGTCGCTGTTCGCGACTACGGCGGCACCGTCATTGCGCCGCCGGCCGACTACAAGTTCTTCCGGATGATCGAGCTGGACGCGCGCGCGGTCCCGACCTGGTCGGTGGAAGCCGACGTGTGGACCGAGGAGGAAGGGGCCTCCGATCTCACTCTGCAACTCACCATCGCGTTCGAGCCGGATGGACCTCTCGTCGAGATCGACGGCCTTCACGTCCTCTGACTCAGCGCTTTGATCGCGCCGCCGTGCACACGTCCCGCACGCAGCCGCGCAACCAGCGATGGGCCGGGTCGGCATCCAGGCGTGGATGCCAGAGCAGCGAGATCGTGATCTCCGGGATGGCGAGCGGCAGCGGGAAGCTGTGCATCCCGGCGCGCAGGTTTCCGGTGTGCCGCTCCGGCACGGTCGCAACCAGGTCGGCGCCGCGCGCGAGCGCCAGCGCTTCCGAGAAGCCGCCAACCACAGTGACGATCTCCCGTTCCAACCCGAGCGGCTCCAGCGCGTCGTCGACCAGCCCTCTGTCGAGCCCCCGCTGCGAAACCAGGATGTGCCGGCTTGCGGCATAGCGCGCGGGCGTGACCTTGCCGCGGCTCAGCGGATGCCGCTTTCGCACCACGCCGACAAAGCGGTCGCGAAACAAGGCCTGCGTGCGCACTTCGGGACCGGTCGAGGGTCCCACCACGCCGGTGTCCAGATCGACGGTGCCGTCGCGCAGCGGCGCGCTGTCCTTCGTTGTCTTCGGCACGAACAGCAGGCGCACGCCGGGCGCCTCGTTGGTGACACGCGCGATCAGCGCCGGTCCAAAATTCTCCACGAAGCCATCGCGGCAGCGCACCGTGAAGGTGCGATCCAGCCGCTTGAGGTTCAGCGTCTCGGCGGGACGCAGGACTGCTTCGCCATCCTGCACCAGCTGACCCACCCGCGCCCGCAGCTCGAGCGCGCGCGGCGTGGGAACGAGGTCGCGCCCCGCTCTGACCAGCAGGGGATCGCCGGTGGCATCGCGCAGGCGCGCCAGCTGCCGGCTCATCGCCGATGGGCTGAGCCGCAGCCGCCGGGCCGCGCGCGCCACGCTGCCCTCCGAGAGGAGAATGTCGAGGGTGACCAGGAGATTGAGATCGGGGCGCGCCATCACCCACCGTAGCAAATCGGGACATGGCGTCAAATGCACGAATACAGTGCAACATGTGCGTCTGGCGCCATGTGAGGGTCGGGCCTAGGTTTCTGGCATGAACCGAGAACGGAGTTCGCCTTGAATCCAGTCCACAATGCACCGTCGGACCGCTGGGCGCTCGCCAGCCTGTCGCTCGCGATCCTGCTGGCCTCGCTCGGCACCAGCATTGCCAATGTCGCCTTGCCGACGCTGGCGCAGGCGTTCGACGCCTCGTTCCAGCAGGTGCAGTGGATCGTGCTCGCCTATCTCCTTGCCATCACCACGCTGATCGTCGGCGTCGGGCGGTTGGGCGACTTGGTCGGGCGCCGCCGGCTGCTGCTGGCCGGGCTCCTGGTGTTCATCGTGGCCTCGATCCTCTGCGGCGTCGCGCCGACACTCTGGCTGCTGATCGCGGCGCGGGCGGTGCAGGGCCTCGGCGCGGCCGTCATGATGGCGCTCGCGATGGCGCTGGTGGGCGAGACCGTCCCGAAGGCGAAGACCGGTCGCGCCATGGGGCTGCTCGGAACGATGTCGGCGGTCGGCACCGCGCTCGGGCCGACGCTGGGCGGCGTGCTGGTCTCCGGGCTCGGCTGGCGGGCGATCTTCCTGGCGACCGTGCCGCTGGGCATCGTGACGCTCCTTCTCGCCTATCGTTGCCTGCCTGCCGGTCCGGCGCGGCCGAAGTCCAGTCCGGCGGGCTTCGATATGCTGGGCATGCTGCTGCTGGCCCTGACGCTGGCGGCCTATGCGCTCGCCGTGACGGTCGGGCGCGGAAGCTTCGGTTCGCTGAACCTGGCACTGCTGCTCACTGCGGCGCTGGGCGTGGGCCTGTTCGTGGCCGCGGAGGCGAAGGTCGCCTCGCCGCTGGTCCGGCTGGAGATGTTCCGCAATCCGGTGCTGAGCGCCGGCCTTGCCACCAGCGTGCTCGTCCTGACCGTGGCGATGGCAACGCTGGTGGTCGGGCCGTTCTATCTCTCGCGCGCGCTCGGTCTCGATCCGGCGACGGTCGGACTCGTCATGTCGACCGGCCCGATCTTCTCCGCCCTGAGTGGCGTCCCGTCCGGAAGACTTGTCGACCGGTTGGGCGCGCCAGCGATGAGCGTCGCCGGCCTGGTCGCGATGGCGGCGGGTTCGGTAGCTCTGGCCGCGCTGCCGGCGATGTTCGGCGTCGCGGGGTACATTGCCGCGCTCGCCATCCTGACCCCGGGCTACCAGCTGTTCCAGGCCGCCAACAACACCACCGTCATGACCGATATCCAGCCGGAGCAGCGCGGCGTCGTATCCGGCCTGCTCAACCTGTCGCGCAACCTCGGCGGCCTCACCGGCGCCTCCGTCATGGGGGCGGTGTTCGCGCTCGCAACGGGCGTGGCCGACATCACTTCGGCGCATCCGGACGACGTCACCAGCGGCATGCGGGCGACCTTCCTGGCCGCCGCCATGCTGATCGCGGTGGCGCTGGCCATCGCGGTCGGCGGCCGCGCGCTCGCCGTGCGCCGCCCGTCCGATCTCAAAGCCTGACCCAGGTCAGCTCGTGCTTGTTGTGGTGGAGGTGCAGGAGCCGCGATCCGGGGACCGCCGCGAATGCGCGCATGGTCTCGAAGTCGGTCGCGCCCTGGAACTTGATGGTGCAGGCAAAGCGGCGAACGGTTCCTGCCTCGATCCATCTCCGGACCAGCGACAGCAGGCGCGTCGGATAGCAGATGACGTCCGAAAACAGCCAATCCACGCGCCCGACCGACCGCGGGTCGAGCGCGAAGGCGCTTTCATGGCGCTCCTCGATGTTGGGCAGGCGCGCCACCGAGAGATCGAGCGGCGCCTTGTCGACGCTGAGCACCTGCGCGCCGAGCCTTTGCAGCACCCAGGTCCAGCCGCCCGGGCTGGCGCCGAGATCGAGGCAGAGGTCGCCGGGGCCCGGACGCTGGCCGATGAGGGTGAACAGCTCCCACAGCTTGAGATAGGCGCGGCTCGGCGCCGTGCGGTCCTCGATGAACTGCGCTTCGCCGTTGGGAAAGGCGCTGGCGCAACGCGGTGCGGCGAGCAGCGTGTTCTGGTCGATGAGGGTCCAGGACCCGAGCGGCGCGGTCGGCACGGGATTGCCGAACTGCAATGGCTTGGCCGAGACCTTGGGCAAGCGCTCCGCGATCAGCGCGGCGCGCCGGTGATGGGCAAAGGAATAGAGCGCCCAGTTGCGCTGGATCGCGCGCAGCTTGGTGGTGGCATCGCCGATCGAGGCGATCTCCAGGCGCTGCGGGTCATGCCAGACGTTGGCAACCCAGGCGATCGGCTTGGCCGGCGCGGGCGCAAGGACCAGGTTTCCGTAGGTCTCGCGCGCGGCACTTCCGAGCTCTTCCTGGAGCTGGGGAAGAAACCCCTCCGGTGCGAGATAGCCGACAAGATCATCGGCCATTTCACCGCGCCTTTGCCGCTTGACCCACTACATCGCGGAACATCTCCGTGGTGAGCCGGCCGGTGTTGGTGTTGTAGCGGGAGCAGTGGTAGCTGTCGTACATCGCAAGGCCGCGCGGCAAGCGGTGGCGTGCGCCGTGGGCGAACTTGGCGGCGGATTTCTTCTGGCCGAGGGCGACCAGCACGGCATCGTGCGCAATCGACCCGAGCGCCAGGACCACTTTCAGCTTCGGCAGCGAGGCAAGCTCCTCGGCGAGGAAGCGATTGCAGATCCTGATCTCCTCCGGCGTCGGCTTGTTCTCCGGCGGCACGCACTTGACGGCGTTGGAGATGCGGCAGTCGACCAGCTGCAAGGTGTCGTCCGGCCGCTGCTGGTAGTCGCCGCGCGCCAGGCCGAACTCCTTCAGCGTCGCGTAGAGCAGGTTGCCGGCATAGTCGCCTGTGAAGGGCCGGCCGGTGCGGTTGGCGCCCTGCAGGCCGGGCGCGAGCCCGACGATCAGCAGGCGCGCCTCATCCGGCCCGAACGGCGGAACAGGGGCGTTGTGCCAGTCGGGAAATTTCGCGCGGGCGGCCAGGCGAAACTCGACCAGCCGCTTGCATAGCGGACAATCGCGATCGGGCAGAATCATCCACCCAATCTAGCGACCGCTCGATAGCTCAGGAAGCGTCGGCTTCGGTCGTCTCCGCTTCCGGCGCCGGCGTGGCCGACTGCTGTGGTCCATGGCCATGGCCGCGCTGGCCGTTGGCGTGCTGGCGCGCGATCAGCGAGCTGAGCTCGTCGAGCTCCAGGAAGTTGTCGGCCTGGCGCCGCAGCTCGTCCGCCACCATGGGCGGAGAGGAGCGGATGGTGCTGACGACAGAGACCCGCACGCCCTTGCGCTGCACCGCCTCGACCAGGCGGCGGAAATCGCCGTCGCCGGAGAACAGTACCACATGGTCGAGGTGGCTCGCCATCTCGAGCACATCGATGGCGAGCTCGATGTCCATGTTGCCCTTGATTTTCCGGCGGCCCATGGAATCGGTGTATTCCTTGGTCGGCTTGGTCACCATGGTGAAGCCGTTGTAGTCGAGCCAGTCGACCAGCGGGCGGAGCGGCGAATACTCCTGATCTTCAACCAGGGCGGTGTAGTAGAAGGCGCGGATCAGGTGGCACTGTTCCTGGAAGTGCTTCAGCAGCCGCTTGTAGTCGATGTCGAAGCCCAAGGACCGCGCGGCCGCGTGCAGGTTGGCGCCGTCGATGAACAAAGCCACGCGCTCATTAGGGTAAAATCGGTTAAACATGATGGTTGCCCTCGCGTAATCAGTTGTTTGCGCAAAGCCGCGTTGGATCGCGGCGTGGAAATATGCTGGATGGTCCGCGGCGTCCCAGTTGCCTCTTCCCCAAGATCGGGAAGCCGTCGTACCGACACAATTTATGACCGAACTGACCAATGCTTGACGATCTATACATTGGGTTAGGTGCAAATCTCCCCCACCCGCGGTTCGGACCGCCGAAAGCGACCCTGGAGCACGTGCTCACGCTGTTCCCGGGGCGGGGGTTGCGGGTGCTTGCGCGCTCGCCCTGGTATGAATCCGCGCCGGTTCCGGCTTCCGATCAGCCCTGGTATGTCAATGGGGTGGTGCGGGTCGCGACCGCCCTGTCTCCCCAGGAAGTGTTGTCCGAACTGCACCGGATTGAAGCAGAACTAGGTAGACAAAGAGTTGAGCGGAACGAAGCGCGGCCGGTCGACCTCGATATCATCTCGTTTGGGAGAATGATCCTAAACGGGCCGGAAGCGCCGCTGGTGCCCCATCCGCGCATGACAGAGCGGGCGTTTGTCCTGCTGCCCCTGGCAGATCTGGCGCCGGACTGGCGCCATCCCGCCACCGGGGAGCGGATCGCCAGCCTGATCGCCCGGCTGCCCCGCGACCAAGTCACGCGCCCCCTGCAGGAAACGCCGGGTGCGGGTCCTTGAACGGGCTGCAATAATAGGCTAGCTACAATCGATTAGCCCAATTCCTGGAGAGACTTGAAGAATGGCACGCGTAACTGTCGAAGATTGCGTCCTGCAGGTGCCGAACCGGTTCCAGCTGGTCATGCTCGCCGCCCAGCGGGCGCGCGAGATTTCCGCCGGCGGCCAGCTCACCATCGACCGCGACAACGACAAGAACCCGGTCGTTGCGCTGCGCGAGATCGCCGACACCACGGTCAACCTGGACAACCTGGCGGACAGCCTGGTGAAGGGCCTGCAGCGCCAGGTCGAGCAGGACGAGCCGGAGGAAGAGGGCGCGGGCTTCGGCGCCGGCGCCGGCGACCTGCTGGCCGAGATGCAGCAGGCGCAGATCAGCAAGGAAGAGGCGGAGGATTCCGACCTCTCGATCGACGGCGAGTTCGAGGACGCGGCGATCGCGGACGAAGAATAGGAGAACGCTGCGGCGAGCGGATTTTCGGGGTTGTGGACGGGGCCATTGGCGGGACTGTTGAGCGAGGCACGGAACGAAGCGTGACGTCCGACCATGCGGCCACACCATCGATCAGATCAGACCATGATTAGGCAGTTTGAGCTGGTCGAGCGTGTAAAGGCCTACGACCCAGGCGCGGATGAGGACCTGCTCAACCGCGCCTATGTTTTTTCCATGAAGGCGCACGGCTCGCAGTCGCGGGCATCCGGCGATCCCTATTTCTCGCACCCGCTCGGCGTCGCGGAGATTCTGACGCGGCTCAAGCTCGATTCCGCTTCCATCATCACCGGCCTGCTGCACGACACCGTCGAGGATACCGATGCGACCCTCGACCAGATCGAGAAGAGCTTCGGCAAGGAGATCGGGCAATTGGTGGATGGCGTGACGAAGCTGTCACGCTTGGAACTTCAATCCGACCACACCAAGCACGCGGAGAACTTCCGCAAGCTGGTGCTGGCGATGTCCAACGACATCCGCGTGCTGCTGGTGAAGCTGGCCGACCGTCTGCACAACATGCAGACCATCCACTACATCAAGGATCCCGAGAAGCGCCGCCGCATCGCGCTCGAGACGCTGGAGATCTACGCCCCGCTCGCCGAGCGCATGGGCATGCACGAGATCAAGGACCAGCTGGAGAACCTCTCGTTCGCGCAGGTCTATCCCGAGGCCTACGCCTCGATCGTGCAGCGCCTCAGCTTCCTGCGCGAGCAGGGGACCGACCTTGCCAACCAGATCATCGCGGAGCTGGGCAAGGTGCTGACCGATGCCGGCGTCACCTGCACCGTGTCGGGCCGCGAAAAGACGCCGTACTCGATCTGGCGCAAGATGCAGAAGAAGCGCATGGAGTTCGAGCAGCTCTCGGACATCATGGCGTTCCGCATCATCGTCGAGGACGTGACCGCGTGCTACCAGGCGCTCGGCGTCATCCACAGCGAATATTCGATGATCCCGGGCCGCTTCAAGGACTACATCTCGACCCCCAAGCCCAACAACTACCGCTCGCTCCATACTGGCGTGATCGGACCGCTGCGCCACCGCATCGAGCTGCAGATCCGCACCTACGACATGCACGAGGTGGCGGAACTGGGCGTCGCCGCGCACTGGCAGTACAAGCAGGGCCAGCCCGTGCAGATGGAGGGGCGGCAATACCGCTGGCTGCGCGAGCTGCTGGACATCCTGGAGCATGCGTCCGGGCCGGAGGAGTTCCTCGAGAACACCAAGCTCGAGATGTTCCAGGACCAGGTGTTCTGCTTCACGCCCAAGGGCGACCTGATCGCCTTGCCGCGCGGGGCGACGCCGGTCGATTTCGCCTATGCCGTTCACACCGAGGTCGGCAACACCTGCGTCGGCGCCAAGATCAACGGCCGCATCGTGCCGCTCAGGAGCGAGCTGCATAACGGCGACCAGGTGGAGATCGTCAATTCGCGGGCGCAGACGCCATCGCCGACCTGGGAGCGCTTCGTCGTCACCGGCAAGGCGCGCGCCTGCATCCGCCGCTTCATCCGCACCCAGCAGCGTGCGCAGTATGTCGAGCTGGGGCGCGCGATGATCCAGAAGGAGTTCCAGCACGAAGGTTACGAATACGCCGACAAGTCGCTGGACGGCGTGCTGAAGAAGTTCAAGGCCGAGGAATCGGACGACCTGCTGGCGCAGATCGGCGAAGGCTTGCTGGGCGCGCGCGAGGTGGTGAACGCGATCTTCCCCGGCACGCGCGCCAAGGCGGCGGAGAAGGTGGTCCCGCTCAACCGGCAGCGCGCCAAGACCGCCAAGGGCAGCCACGCGATTCCGATCCGCGGCCTGATCCCCGGCATGGCGATGCATTTCGCCGGCTGCTGCCACCCGCTGCCGGGCGACCGCATCGTCGGCATCGTCACCACCGGCAAGGGCGTCACCATCCACACCATCGATTGCGAGACGCTGGAAAGCTTCGCCGAGACGCCGGAGCGCTGGCTCGATGTCTCCTGGGACCAGGACCCGACCGCCACCGACAGCCATGTCGGGCGCCTGTCCGTCGTCATCACCAACCAGCCGGGCAGCCTCGGCAGCCTGACCACGGTGATCGGCAAGAACCTCGGCAACATCTCCAACCTCAAGATCACCAACCGTTCTATCGACTTCTTCGAGGTGCTGGTGGATGTCGAGGTCAAGGACGTGCGGCACCTGACCAACATCATCGCCGCCCTGCGCGCCACGCCCGCCATCAGCTCAGTCGACCGGGCGCGCGGGTGATGATGGGGATGCTCAGGTCGGCAACAGCGCATCAGAGAGAATCTCCTTCCCCCCTTGCGGGAGAAGGATGCGGAGCCTTAGCGAGCGCAAGCGAGCTTAGGCGGAGCTGGATGGGGGGTGGCGCGGCGTTAGCCGCGCGCGCTCAACAGAGCGCCTCGGCGATACCGGTGCGCTTCGCAAGCAGCTGGCGAGGAGTCTCTGGAAGTGTGTCTAGTACGCGCGAGACTGCTTCGGCCAAGAGCAGTGAGCGCTCGCGCGCTGCGCGCCACCCGTCCGCGAATGCGGACATTCGTCCGCGGCGGCGCGGCCCCGCCATCCAGCTTCGGCTAAGCTCGCTATGCTCGCTAAGCCTGCGCAACCTTCCCCCGCGAGGGGGGAAGGGGAGTCTTTTGTGGCTTGGTTGGGGGATTTCGCTCATCGGGGTCGCCGCATGATCCTCGGCATCGGCAACGACATGATCGACATCCGGCGGGTGGAGAAATCCATCGCGCGGTTCGGCGAGCGGTTCCTCGGCCGGGTCTTCACCGACGTGGAGCGCGCCAAGTCCGACCGGCGGGCGCAGCGCGCGGCCTCCTATGCCAAGCGCTTCGCCGCCAAGGAGGCCTGCGCCAAGGCGCTCGGCACCGGGCTCAATGCCGGCGTGTTCTGGCGCGACATGGGGGTGGTCAACCTGCCGTCCGGCAAGCCGACGCTGAAGCTGACCGGCGGCGCCTTGAAGCGGCTGCAGGCGATCACGCCGCCGGGCATGGTGGTGCAGATCGACCTCACCATCACCGACGATTTTCCCCAGGCCCAGGCCATCGTCATCATCTCCGCCAACCCCGCCTGATTCGATCCAAGTTTTTGAAAAGCCAGATGAAAAGACTATCGGACAAGGCGGCTGAGTTTCTTGACTTTGCCGGCTGCGGCTGGCTTGATCGCCCGCGGTCGGGCGAGGCGGCGCTCGCGCCGCTCCGTCCCGTTTAACAAAGAAGTCGATATGTCACGCAAAGCTTCCGGCGCCTTCAACGAATTCTGGGAAATCGTCAAAACGCTGCTGTGGGCGGCGGTCATTGCGATCGTCATCCGCACCTTCGCGTATGAGCCCTTCAACATCCCGTCCGGCTCCATGGTCCCGACGCTGCTGGAAGGCGACTACCTGTTCGTCTCCAAGATGGCCTACGGCTATTCCAAGTTCTCGTTTCCCGGTGGTCTGGTGCCGGTCGAAGGACGGATCTGGGAAGGCGCGCCGACCCGCGGCGAGGTGGTGGTGTTCCGCCCGACGCGCGAGCCCGAAACCGACTTCATCAAGCGCGTGGTCGGGCTGCCCGGCGACCGCATCCAGGTGCGCGAAGGCGTCCTCCAGATCAACGACGTTCCGGTGCAGCGCCAGCGCATCGAGGACTATGTCGATTCCGACGCGCCGGAGAAGGGGCCTGCCGCCCAGTATCTCGAAACGCTGCCGGGCGGCGTCACTCATCGCATCATCGAAGCCGCGGACGACGCGGGCGGCTACGACAATACGCCGGTCTATGTCGTGCCGGCCGACCACTATTTCATGATGGGCGACAATCGCGACGGTTCGAACGACAGCCGTGCGTATAATTCAGTCGACCAGAAGTGCAGCACCGGCACCATCGACGACAGCAACAAGGACTGCCTGGGCACCGTCGGCTTCGTGCCCAAGGAGAACCTGATCGGTCCGGCCAAGATCCTGTTCTGGTCCTATGGCGACTCGTTCCGGTGGTACAATCCGATCACCTGGGTCACGGCCCTGCGCTTCGACCGATTGCTGAACGTGATCGAGTGAATGACCAAGGACGGAGACGCGCCGCTTGAGCACTTGATGCAGGTCCTGGGGCACAGCTTCGGCGACCCCGACCTGTTGCGGACGGCGCTCACCCACCCCAGCGCCCTGACCCGCCGCACTGGCCGCCAGGGTCCGCGGCAGAAGGGCGGGCAGGACAACCAACGGCTGGAATTCCTCGGCGACCGCGTCCTCGGGCTGGTGGTCGCGGAAATGCTCTACCGCACCTTCGGCAAGGAAGACGAAGGCGCCATGGCCAAGCGGCTCGCGGCGCTGGTGCGGCAGGAGGGCCTCGCCCACGTGGCGCGCTCGATCGATCTCGGCAGCCACCTCATCCTCTCGCGCGGCGAGGCGGAAGGCGGCGGGCGCGACAACGCGGCGACCCTGGCCGATGCCTGCGAAGCGGTGATCGGCGCGATCTATCTCGACGCCGGACTCGATGCCGCGCGGCAGTTCGTGGAGCGCCGCTGGGCCGAGCTGATCGCCGCCGATTCCATGCCGCCGCAGGATGCCAAGACTGCCCTGCAGGAATGGGCGCAGGCGGCCGGCCTGCCGCTGCCGATCTACCAGGTGGTGGAATCGAGCGGTCCGCCGCACGACCCGACCTTTACCGTCGAGGTGAGGGTCAGCGGCAAGCGCGCCGCCAAGGCCAGCGGCAAGTCCAAGCGCTCGGCGGAGCAGGCCGCCGCCGCCACCCTGATGGCGGAATTGCGCTCGTGACCGAAGAAGCGCCGCGCTGCGGCTTCGCCGCGCTGATCGGCGCGCCCAATGCCGGCAAGTCGACCCTGCTCAACCGCCTGATCGGCGCCAAGGTCTCGATTGTCAGCCCCAAGGTGCAGACCACGCGCCGCCGGGTGCTCGGCGTCGCCATGCGCGGCAATGCGCAGGTGGTGTTCGTGGACACGCCCGGCATCTTCGCGCCCAAGCGGCGCCTCGACCGCGCCATGGTGGCTGCCGCCTGGAGCGGGGCGGGGGACGCCGACCGCATCGTGCTGCTGGTCGATGCGACCAAGAAGAAGATCGACGCAGACACCCGGGCGATCATCGAGGGCCTGAAAAAGGACAAGCGCGGCGCGATCTGCGCCATCAACAAAGTGGACGCGGTCAAGCACGAGACCCTGCTCAAGCTTGCTGCTGAGCTCAATGCTGCCTTTCCGTTCGAGCAGATTTTCATGATCTCGGCCGAGACCGGCGACGGGGTCGAGGATCTGATGGCCGAGGTGGTCGCACGTCTGCCCGAAGGGCCGCACCACTTCCCGGACGACCAGCTGACCGACCTGCCGGTGCGCCTGCTCGCAGCGGAGGTGACGCGCGAGCATCTGTTCCGCCAGCTGCACGAGGAAGTGCCCTACGCCCTGACGGTCGAAACCGAGGCCTGGGAAGAGTTCAAGGACGGCAGCGCCAAGGTCTCGCAAATCGTCTACGTGGCGCGCGACAACCAGAAGGCCATCGTGCTCGGCAAGGGCGGCAGCCGCATCAAGCAGGTGCGCGAGGCGGCACAGGCCGAGCTCGTGGAGATGCTGGAGCGCAAGGTGCACCTCTTCCTGTTCGTGAAGGTGCGCGAGAACTGGCAGGAAGATCCCGAGCGCTATCGCGAAATGGGGCTGGATTTTGAATCCTAGCCGCATGGACGGTGCTTAGCGTTGGGTTAACTATGATCACGGCATTGTCGGCTGAACTGCGCATTGGCGCGCGGGAGGGGCCTTCATGTCGGCAATCTTCAGGTGGGCGGCGGCCGTTGTGCTGATGCTGGGCGCGCTTCCCCTTCCGTCCGGCGCCCTGGCCGGCGAAAGCATCGAGGTGCTGGTCGGACGCACGCCGCCCAACGTGCGCTGGGAAGACGGCAGGCTGACCGGCTATTGGGTCGAGCTGTCGCGCCTGGCCGCGCAGAACGCGAATGTCCCGATCAAGGAATTCCTCAACCTGCCGTACCAGCGCTCGCTGCAGGAACTGACCGGCGGCGCCCGGCAATGCCATCCCTTTGTCGCCCGTACGCCGAGGTATGAGGAATCCTACCGCAGGATCGCGCCGACACGCCGCATCGTCACGACCGTGTTCGTGACCGAAGACCTGCCGAGCCCGCCCAGGACTTTCGCCGACCTGAAGCGGCACGAGATCGCCGTCCAGCGCGACACGCTCGGCGATCAGGCGCTGCAACAGATGGGCATCCCGGCGATGCGCATCACCGACACCAACCGCCTCGCCATCCTGCTGGCCAATCGCCGCGTGTCGGTGTTCGTCGCGGAATATGCGTCCGGCTTTGCCTCGGCCAGGGAGGCGGCGGTGACGGTGCGGGAGGCGATGCCGCTCGCCGAGACGCTCGGCTATTTCGTCTGCTCGCCCGGCATCGACGATGCGACCGCCAACCAGCTGGCCGAGGCCATCAATGGCATCTTCACGGACGGTCTCGACCGGCCGCTAGCGGCAGCGGACGGGATGAACGCGCGGATCTACGACCGCGTACGCCCGCCGCTGTCCCAGGCGGATGCGCGATCGACGCAATAGGGCTGGATTTCACCGCACGAACCGGGCAGCGTCGGGCCCGATGGATTGGCAGGATCAAGGTTTCGTGTTGGCGGCGCGGCGGCATGGCGAGAGCGATGCCATCCTGACCGTGCTGACGCGCGAGCACGGCCGTCATCTCGGCATCGTCAAGGGCGGCACCGGCCGGCGCCAGCGCGCGGTGGTGGAGATCGGCAACGCCGTCACCGCTCACTGGCATGCGCGGCTCAGCGAGCATCTCGGGCGCTTTCAGGTGGAACTCACATCGCCGCATGCCGCCATGTGCATGGCGGACCCGGCGCGGCTTGCCGCCCTTAGCGCCGCTTGCGCGACGCTCGATGCGGCGCTGCCGGAGCGCGAGCCGCATGAGGATGTGTTTGACGATTTCGCGGCTCTGGCCGAGCAGCTGTCGCGCCAGGCGGTGGACTGGCCGACCCAGTTCGTGCGCTGGGAGGCGCGGCTCCTGTCCTCGCTCGGCTTCGGGCTAGACCTTGCGCAATGCGCGGTAACGGGCGCGACTCAAGGGCTCGCCTATGTCTCGCCCAAGACCGGCCGCGCGGTGACGGCGGAGGTGGGCAAGCTGCACAAGGACAAGCTGCTGCCGCTGCCGGCGTTCCTGATTCGGTCACGCGATCGGCCAGATCGCGACGATCTGGTCGCCGGCCTGCGCTTGACGGGCTATTTCCTCGACCGGCATGTATTCGCCCAGGCGCCGAGGCCGGGCGCGTCGGAAGCGCGGGCGCGGCTGATCGAACGTTTGACCGGACGGAATTAGGGGGACTCTTGGGCAAGCATGTCTTGGTGATCGGCGCCGGCATCGTCGGCTGCTCGACCGCGCTCTGGCTGCAGCGCGACGGCCATCGGGTCACCATCGTCGACAAGAAGGGGCCGGGCGAGGGGACCTCGTTCGGCAATGCCGCAGTGATCGCGACCGAATCCTGCATTCCAGTCGCGACGCCGGGCATCCTGTGGGACGTGCCGAAATACCTCAGCGATCCGCTCGGGCCGCTCGCGATCCGCTGGTCCTATCTGCCGAAGCTGGCGCCCTGGCTGTGGCGTTTTGTGCGGTCGAGCGGCGAGGCCACGGTCGAGCAGATCTCCATCGCGCTGCGCAGCCTTATGGTCGAGGCGCTGGCGGCGCACAAGGAGCTGGCGAAGGCGGCGGGCTGCGGCGACATCATCCAGGATACCGGCTGGCTCGGCATCTTCGAGAGCGACGCCAAGTTCCAGTCGTACCGGTGGGACCTGGAGCTGCAGAAGCGCCGCGGCATCAAGTTCGACATCCTGAAGGCCGAGGAGGTCAAGCAGCTCGAGCCGAGCCTGCAGCCGATCTACAAGCACGCGGTCTACTACCCGGAGAATTCCTACGTCCTCGACAACTACCGCCTGGTGCGCACCCTGGCCGAAGACGTGACGCGCAACGGCGGCCGCGTGGTGCTGGACGAGATCCTGGACTTCGAGATCGCTGCCGACGGTCCGAAGTCCGCGATCGGCAAGAACGGCCGCTATCCGTTCGACGCGGTGGTGGTGACGGCAGGCGCCTGGTCACGCGTGCTCTCCGCGAAGCTTGGCGAGACGGTGCCGTTGGAGACCGAGCGCGGCTACCACGTGACCCTGCCGCACGCCAGGAAGCCGCGCATGCCGCTCTATTCCGGCGACCATTCCTTTGCCGTGACGCCGCTCGACATCGGCCTGCGCTTCGCCGGCACGGTGGAGCTGGGTGGCCTGGAGCTGCCGCCCAACCCCGGCCGCAACGAGGTGCTGCTGAAGCACGGCCGCCGCATGTTCGGCGCGCTCGACGAGCGCGACCGCAGCGACTGGATGGGCTTCCGGCCTTCGATGCCGGACTCCAAGCCGGTGATCGACCGCGGCCGCCGCTTCAAGAACGCGTTCTTCGCGTTCGGCCACGGGCATGTTGGGCTGACGCTGGGGCCGATCACCGGCAAGCTGATCGCGGATCTGGTGAGCGACCGCGAGCCGGGCATCGATTTGAGGCCCTTTGCGGTGGACCGGTTCTAGCTCACGAGTTCTTTTTCCCGTCATGCCAGTGATTGGCACTGGCATCCACGAGTTTGCCTGCAACGGCATGGCCTTGCCTACCAAAACTCGTGGATGGCAAGGCCAAGCCTTGACATGACGGAGAGTGGCGATTGAGGTCGTCGCAAGCTTGACGCATCCCCTCTCGATCCTACATTGATCCACTAATTTTTCCGACTCGAGAACACCATGGCCAAATCCGCTGCACCTGTTCCGCCGCCTGAGGGCGAGATTCGCATTGCCAACCTCGCGGATGCGCTGGGCGAGCGTTATCTCTCCTATGCGCTGTCCACCATCATGGCGCGCTCGCTGCCCGATGTGCGCGACGGGCTGAAGCCGGTCCATCGCAGGCTGCTGTACGGCATGCGGCAGCTCAATCTGGAGCCCGGCCCGAACACCAGGACCAAGAAATCCGCGCGCGTGGTCGGCGACGTCATGGGTCAGTACCATCCGCACGGCGACCAGTCGATCTACGACGCCATGGTCCGCATGGCGCAGGAATTCTCCCAGCGCTATCCGCTGGTCGACGGCCAGGGCAACTTCGGCAACATCGACGGCGATAGCGCGGCGGCGATGCGCTACACCGAGGCCAAGCTCACCGAGGCCGCCGCCCTGATGCTGGACGGGATCGACGAGGACACCGTCGATTTCCGCCCGACCTACGACGGCGAGCACCAGGAGCCTCTGGTGCTTCCTGCCGCTTTTCCCAACCTGCTGGCCAATGGCGCGCAGGGCATCGCGGTCGGCATGGCGACCAGCATTCCGCCGCACAACGTGGCGGAGATCTGCGATGCGCTGCTGCACCTGATCGATAAGCCAAATGCGCGTATCGAAACTTTGCTGGGCTACATGCAAGGGCCGGACTTCCCGACCGGCGGCGTGCTCAGCGAAACCCGCGAGACCATCGTCGAAGCATACAAGACCGGCCGCGGCTCACTGCGCGTGCGGGCCCGCTGGACCAGGGAGGACCTGAAGGGCGGCACCTGGCAGATCGTCATCACCGAGATCCCGTACCAGGTCGCCAAGGGCAAGCTGATCGAGAAGATCGCCGAGTTGCTGAACGAGAAGAAGCTGCCGTTCCTGGACGACGTGCGGGACGAATCCGCCGCCGACGTGCGCGTGGTGCTGGTGCCGAAGAGCCGCAACGTCGATCCCGAGCATCTGATGGAGCAGCTGTTCCGCACCACCGACCTCGAGATCCGCTTCGGGCTCAACATGAACGTGCTGGACGCCAACCAGGTGCCGCGCGTGATGTCGCTGGCGGAGGTGCTGCGCGCCTATCTCGATCACCGGCGCGCGGTGCTGCAGCGCCGCACCAGGTTCCGCCTGGCGGCCATCGCCCGGCGCCTGGAGATCCTCGAAGGCTACCTCAAGGCCTATCTCAACATCGATGCCGTCATCCGCGTCATCCGCACCGAGGATGAGCCGAAGGGGGTGATGATGAAGAGATGGGATCTGACCGACCTGCAGGCCGACGCCATCCTCAACATGCGGCTGCGCTCGCTGCGCAAGCTGGAAGAGATCGAGATCAAGACCGAGCACAAGAATCTCACTGGCGAGCAGAAGGACCTCAACGCGCTGCTCAAGAGCGAGGACAAGCAGTGGGACAAGATCTCCGGCGAAATCGCGGAGCTGAAGAAGCGCTACGGGCCGAAGACCGACCTAGGCCGCCGCCGCACCGAGTTGGGCGAGGCGCCGTCCGCCATCGTCATCCCGATCGAATCCCTGGTGGAGCGCGAGCCGGCGACGGTGATCTGCTCGGCCAAGGGCTGGATCCGCGCCATGAAGGGCCATGTCGAGGACACGGCCGAGATCAAGTTCAAGGAAGGCGACCGCGCCAAGTTCGAGCTGAAGTGCGAGACCACCGACAAGCTGCTGGTGCTCGGCACGAACGGCAAGATCTACACCCTCGGCGTCGACAAGCTGCCGGGCGGGCGCGGCCACGGGGAGCCGATCCGCCTGATGATCGACCTCGGCAACGAGCAGGACATCGTACAGCTGCTGATCTACAAGCCGGGGCAGAAGCTGCTGGTCGCCTCGGCCGACGGCCGCGGCTTCATCGTCAACTCCGACGAGGTGCTGGCGCAGACCCGCTCCGGCAAGCAGGTGCTGTCGCTGCCGGACGGCGTCGAGGCCCAGGTCTGCACGCCGGCCGAGGGCGACATGGTCGCCTGCATCGGCGAGAACCGGAAGATGCTGCTGTTCCCGATCGACCAGGTCCCGGAGATGAATCGCGGCCGCGGCGTGATGCTGCAGAAATACAAGGACGGCGGCCTCTCCGACGCGAAGGTCTACAAGAAGTCTGAGGGCCTCTCGTGGCGGCTCGGCGACAAGACGCGGACGGAGACGAACCTGCGCGACTGGATCGGCGAACGCGCCCAGGCCGGCCGCCTGCCGCCGCAGGGGTTCCCAAGAGGGAACAAGTTCACGTAACTCTGTACATGTTGCCACCCTCAATGTCATCCCGGGCAGGCCGCGCAGCGGCGCGACCCGGGACCCGTGCGGCCCGTCAACGCCTCGGTGAAATGGCATGGGTCCGGCTCTCGCTGCGCTCGGCCGGGATGACATTGAGAGTGGTTCCTACCGCACCCCGCCGCCATCGACCACGATCGTCTGTCCGGTGATGTAGCCGGCGCCGGCGAGCAGATAGAAGATCACCTCGGCATAGTCCTCCGGCTTGCCGGCGCGGCGCAGCGGCAGCTTCGCGATGTGGCGCGCCAGGTCTTCGGGATCGAAGCGGCACTCCCAGCCGGAGCCGTCCACCACGTTGGGCGCGATCGCGTTGACCCGCACATCGGGGCCGAGCGCATGCGCCCATTCCTTGGTGAGCAGGATGAGCGCCGCCTTGGTCGAGGCGTAGACCGAGGACGATCCGCCGTAGCCGAGGCCGGCGGTCGAGGCGACGTTGACGACGGCACCCTTGGCCGCTCGCAGATGCGGCGCGGCGGCCTTGAGGCAGCGGTAGGGACCGACCTGGTTGATCGACAGCAGCTTCATCCAGAACGACTCGTCCTGGCGCTCGAAGTCGCTCGGCGGGATCGGTGCCTTGGTGCCCGGTGTTGCGGCGTTGTTCACCAGGAAATCGAGGCGGCCGAAGTGGCGCACTGCCGCCTCGACCATCGCATTGACCTCGTCCGGCTTGGAGACGTCGCCAGGAAAGGCCTTTGCGTCATGGCCGGCTGAGCGCAGCTGTGTGACCTCCCGCTCCAGTCGCGGGTTGCCGCCGAGGTCGTTGATCGCGACCTTGGCGCCGTTCCTTGCCAGGCGCTCGACCGTGGCGAGCCCGATGCCGGACGCGCCGCCGGTGACCAACGCCACTTTGCCCGATAGATCCGCCGTGATCATCAGTCCTCCTCGTCGTCCCGGAACTCGCCGCTCAGCATCAGGCCTTCGATGTTGGTGGCGCCGTCTTCCTTGATGACACGGCGTGCCTTCTTGCCGGTCTCCTCGTACAGCGCATCCGCAAGCGCTTCAGAGTGCGTCACGATCCAGATGCGCGTGCGCTGCGCGGCCTGGGCTATCAGACGGGCGAGCGGCGGCAGCAGCGACGGATGCAGGCTTGCCTCCGGCTCGTTGAGCGCGATCAGGCTGGGCAAGCGATAGCCCATCAAGGCGCCGAGCAGGCACAGATATTTGAGCGTGCCATCGGACAGCTCGTGCGCGCCGAACGGGCGTTGGAAGTCTGGATACCGAACGGACAGCTCGCACCAGCTTCCCCTGTCGCCGGCCATCAGGAACGCGCCCGGAAACGCATCGGCAAACGAGCGCTGCAGGTCCGTCGTATCCCGGCGGATGACGAACAGCGTGCCGAGCACGGCCGCGAGGTCGTGGCCGTCGGCGCTCAAAGTCGGCGTGGCGATTGCGTGGCAAGGCTGGCGGATCGGCGACGATTCGTCGGTGCGGAAGTCGTGATAGAGCCGCCAGTCCAGCATCTCCTGCCGCACCATCTCGATTTCCGGATAGCGTGCGCCGTCGCGAAACGCGACCAGCGCGGTTTCCGAGGAGAGGACCGCGTCCTTGTGCATCTCGCGCGCGCCATCGGCGTTGCGAAGATTCACCACCGGGCCCATGCGTTCCAGCATCGTGACCTTGCGCTTGGCGACGGTCGCGATGATCCGTTCTTCCTTGATCAGCGGCTCGATCTTGAAGCCGGCCTGGGCCGGGCTCGGCAAACCGATCTCGACCTCGTAGCGGAGATGGTCGATGTCCGCCTTCAGGATCAGCCGCACCGGCTCCCGGCGCATCCGGCCGCCAGCCCACAACACGGATTCGACGCCGCCTTCCTCGGCGATCGCGCGCGTGATCGTCCCCTCGGCGGCGGCGCGCAACAGGCCGAGCGCCTTGTAGAGATTGCTCTTGCCGACGCCGTTCTCGCCGACGAATACGGAGCAGGGCTCGACCTGGAGATAGAGATTGGGGATCGAGCGGTAGCCCTTGATCGAGATCGCAGCGAGCGGCATCGGCGCCTCTATTCGCGCGGCAGCGGCAGATTGTGCAGCCTGAGGAAGCTGAGCTTGTCCCAATAGCCGCGCTGGAACTGGATCTTGCCGTCCAGCACGTGGAAGAAGCCGCAGCCACGCAGCCCTTTCGGATCGCGCCATTCCAGGATCGCCCAGTCGCCGTCCTCGAAGATGTTCTCCGGAATACAGACCATCTCTGCTGCGGCGAACTCACGCGTGAACATCGCGCGGATCGCGGCGCGGCCCTCGACCGGACGCTCCGCCACCTGGTGGTTGACGGCGTTCTCGGCGTAGAAGGCGGCCAGGGCATCCGCGTCAGCTCGATTGAAAGCCGAGACCCAAGCCTTCACCAGTTCCTTAGGCATCATGTTCGACCTCCGGCAACCGAGATTGGCAGAAGCCGATCCGATCCGCCACCGGGAGCTTAGGCCGGATGACAGGGAGCGTCCGCCGTGCGAGATTCACCGCATGGCACCTCTCTTCGATCTCAAGGATCGCGCCTATATCGTTACCGGCGCCGGCCGCGGCATCGGTGCGGAACTGGCGGCAGGCCTGGCCGACGCGGGCGCTTGTGTCGCGGTCGCCGGGCGCACGGCGGTGGATTGCGAGAAAGTTGCCGACGCAATCGTGTCGAAGGGCGGACGCGCCCTCGCGATGCCGTTCGATGCGCGTGACGAAGCACAATGCGCGGCGCTCGTCGCGACAATGCAACAGGTTTTCGGCCGGCTCGACGGCGCGGTGGTCAATCACGGCATCGGCCTGCACCGCGATGCGCTCGACACCACGCGCGACGAGTTCGCCGGCATGCTGGACGGCAACCTCACCAGCTATTTCCTGATATGCCGCGAACTGGGGCGGCGCTGGGTATCGGAGGGCAGGCCGGGCTCGATCGTGCTCATGTCGTCCAACGCCAGCTTCCTTGCCTATGACGAGCTCGCGGCCTACGGCGTTTCCAAGGCGGGCGTCGATCAGCTGTGCCGGCAGCTCGCCGCCGAGTGGGCGCGCCACGGCATCCGGGTCAACGCGATCGGCCCGGGCTACATGACGGCGTCGATGAAAGGCATCGAGAGCATCTACGACGCGCCGGAGGTGAAGGCCAAGATCCTGCCCAGGATCCCCGCCGGCCGGTATGGCGCCCTGCGGGAACTGCTCGGCGCCACCGTCTACTTCCTGTCGGACGAAGCTGCATACACCACCGGTCAGTATCTCGCGATCGACGGCGGCTACTCCCTGGCCTGACCCCCGACCTATTGCGGAGTTGATGGGCCGATTCGACAACAATAGTGTCGAACCGTAATAATGGTTCAAAGAGGCGATAAGGCCGCAACTAAACTGGGGTTTTCGGGTTAGAAGGCCGCCGCCTCCTGCGACGGGGTGCAGGAAGGCCTCGGAAAAAAGCCTAAGGGAGGAATACATGAGGCTCATGACGTCGCTGGCCGTTCTGGCCGGCATCTTCTCCGCATCGCTGACCGCCGCGGAGGCGCAGGACTATCCCACCGATCCGATCACCGTGATCGTGCCGTTCTCCGCCGGGGGACCCACCGATACGGTGACCCGCCTGGTCGCGGAATCGATGCAGAAGACTCTTGGCCAGCAGATCGTCGTGGAGAATGTCGGCGGCGCCGGCGGCACCCTCGGCGCGGCGCGCGCCGCGAAGGCCGAGCCGGACGGCTACACGCTGCTGCTCCATCACATCGGCATGGCCACCAGCGCGACCCTCTATCGCAAGCTGCCCTATGACCCGAAGACAGCCTTCGCGCCGATCGGTCTGGTGACCGAGGTGCCGATGACGCTGATCGCCCGCAAGGATCTCCCGCCGAACAACCTGCAGGAGCTCATCAGCTACGTGAAAGAGAACAAGGACACGGTGACCTACGCCAACGCCGGGGTCGGCGCGGCATCGCACCTGTGCGGCATGCTGTTCATGCAGGCGATCGAGACGCAGCTGACGACCGTGCCCTACAAGGGCACCGGTCCGGCGATGACCGACTTGCTCGGCGGCCAGGTCGACTTCATGTGCGACCAGACCACCAACACCACCGGCCAGATCAAGGCAGGCGAGGTAAAGGCCTACGGTGTGTTCGCTGACGAGCGCGTGGCCGCCCTGCCGGACGTTCCGACGGTCAAGGAAGCCGGGCTGGAAGGATTGAGTTTCGGCATCTGGCATGGGCTCTACGCGCCGGCCGGAACGCCGGAGCCGATCGTCAACAAGCTGTCGGAGGCCCTCAAGACCGCGCTTGCCGATCAGAAGGTGATCGACCGCTTTGCGGAGCTCGGCACGGCGGTGGTCGCGGCCGATCAGGCAACGCCAGCGGGCCTGCAGAACAAGCTGTTGTCGGAAATCGACCGCTGGAAGCCGGTCATCGAGAAGGCCGGCGAGTACGCCGACTGACGCGATGGTCCCGATGGCGGCTCTGGCCACCATCGGGACCGCCGGCAGGCGCAGCGATGAACGCCAACAGCAAGGATCTTTCCGCGGGGCTGCTCTTCATTGCGGTCGCGGCGTTGTTCGCCGCCGGCACGATGGAGCTGGATCTCGGAACGCCGCTGCGCCTCGGGCCGGGCGCCTTTCCGCTGCTGCTGGCTGGCGTGCTCGCGCTGCTCGGTCTCATCATCATCGCGCAGGCATTCCGGCACCCGACTGCCCATGTGGTGGCGATTCCCTGGCGCGGAATCGTTCTGATCGTGCTGGCCCCGGTCGTTTTCGGCTTGACGGTGCGGGGCTTCGGGCTCGTCGCCTCGATCGCCCTCGTCGTGGTCGTGTCCGCGTTTGCGAGCCACCGCATGTCGTTGAAGCTCGCGATCGCCCTGACGATCGGCCTCACCATCTTCTGCGTGCTGGTATTCAATGTCGGGCTGGGCCTGCCGTTGCGGCTGGTCGGACCGTGGCTGGGCGGGTGACATGGAACTGATCGCCAATCTTGGGCTTGGCTTCGAGACCGCATTGACGCCGGTCAATGTGCTGTACTGTTTTCTCGGTGTGCTGCTGGGCACCCTGGTCGGCGTGCTGCCGGGCATCGGACCGACGGCGACGATCGCCATGCTGCTGCCCATCACAATGGCGCTTTCGCCGGTTACCGCGCTGATCATGCTCGCAGGCATCTATTACGGCGCGCAGTATGGCGGATCGACCACGGCGATCCTCGTCAACCTGCCGGGCGAATCCTCCTCGGCGGTCACGGCAATCGACGGCTACCAGATGGCGCGCAAAGGGCAGGCGGGCCACGCGCTCGCCGCCGCCGCCCTAGGGTCGTTCTGCGCGGGCACGGTGGCGACGCTGTTCCTGGCCCTGTTCGCGCCGCCGCTCGCGCGGGTCGCGCTCAAGTTCGGACCGGCCGAGTATTTCTCGCTGATGTTCCTCGGCCTCATCATGTCGGTCGCGCTGGCGCACGGGTCGATCGTCAAGGCGCTGGCGATGGTGGTGCTGGGGCTGCTGCTCGGCATGGTCGGGACCGACATCTATACCGGCGTCTTCCGGTTCACGATGGGCTTCTTCGAGCTTGCCGACGGCATCAATTTCGTCGCCGTCGCAGTCGGGGTTTTCGGCATCGCGGAGATCCTGCGCAACCTCGAGAACGAGCGCGAGCGCGACGTGCAGGTGCAGCATGTCAGCAATCTGATGCCGACACGCAAGGATCTGAAGGCCATCGCCGGACCGGTCGCGCGCGGCACGCTGCTGGGTTCGCTGCTGGGTGTGCTGCCGGGCGGCGGCCACATCCTGGCCGCGTTCGCAGCCTACACGCTGGAGAAGCGGATCTCCAAGACACCGGAACGCTTCGGCAAGGGCGCGATCGAAGGGGTCGCGGCGCCGGAAGCCGGCAACAATGCCGGCGCGCAGACCTCGTTCATCCCGATGCTCACCCTGGGGATTCCCTCGAACCCAGTCATGGCGCTGATGATCGGCGCCATGATCATCCAGGGCATCACGCCAGGTCCCAACGTGGCGACCGACGAGCCGGAATTGTTCTGGGGCGTCATCGTCTCGATGTGGGTCGGGAACCTGCTGCTGGTGATCCTGAACCTGCCGCTGATCGGGCTGTGGGTGCGGCTGCTGAAGGTGCCGTATTTCATCCTGTTCCCGGCCATCCTCGCCTTCAGCGCGATCGGCATCTACAGCATCAACAGCAACGCGTTCGACCTCTACGCGGTGGCGGTGTTCGGCTTGCTGGGCTATGTCCTGGTGAAATGCGACTGCGAGCCGGCGCCGCTGCTGCTCGGATTCGTGCTGGGCCCGATGCTGGAGGAATATCTGCGGCGGGCCATGATCATCTCCCGCGGCGATCCGACGGTCTTCGTCACCCGTCCGATCAGTCTGGCGCTGATCGTGATCGCCATCGGGGTCCTGGTCGTGGTCCTGCTGCCCAATGTCGCCAAAAAGCGCGAGCAGGTGTTCGTCGAGGAGGATTGAGCCGGAAAGTGGCTCGACACCCATGATTGACGGCGCTTCAACACCTAGTGGAACGCCGCGCCATGCGCCCCCATCGGTGGTGATATGCGCGCAGTGAAATCGGGGTCAAAGCTTTGAAATCGCGCGCTTTTCATTGTCCTGAGAATTGCTTGACGCCCTAGGGTCGACTCACTATATTCCGCGCGCCTTTAAGGGGGCTGGTGGTAGGCCGATCGCGGCTTAGACGCTGTCCCGACTTAAGCAACGAGATACATAGCGGCCGGCGCGGCTCTCATGCCCCAGGCTGCAAAAGTGGCTCAAGACCGCATCGGAGCAGCCCGCAGGGTCCGGTTTTAAAGGGACCCTGATCGGCGTTTCGATGAGGTTGTTTTGCACATGGCTGTTTCAAGGCGCCAATGGGCACGGCCCGGACGCGCAAAGGTGAGGATGGAATGCCAACGATCAACCAGTTGATCCGACACTCGCGCGCGCCGTTGAAGACGCGCAACAAGGTTCCGGCGCTGCAAGCCAGCCCGCAGAAGCGCGGCGTCTGCACCCGCGTCTATACGACGACGCCGAAGAAGCCCAACTCCGCCCTGCGCAAGGTCGCGCGCGTCCGCCTCACCAACGGCTTTGAAGTCACCTCCTACATTCCCGGCGAAGGCCACAACCTGCAGGAACACTCCGTCGTCATGATCCGCGGCGGCCGCGTGAAGGACCTGCCCGGCGTTCGCTACCACATCATCCGCGGCACGCTCGACACCCAGGGCGTCAAGGACCGCAAGCAGCGCCGTTCCAAGTATGGCGCCAAGCGGCCGAAGTAAGGAGAGATCGCGATGTCCCGTCGTCACGCTGCCGAGAAGCGCGAAGTCCTGCCGGATGCCAAGTTTGGCGATCTGGTGATCACGAAGTTCATCAACTCGCTGATGTATGCCGGCAAGAAGTCGGTGGCCGAGACCATCGTCTACGGCGCCTTGACTCAGGTCGAGAAGAAGGCGAAGGCCGACCCGGTGAAGGCTTTCCACGATGCGCTGGACAATGTGAAGCCGCACCTCGAGGTGCGCTCCCGCCGCGTCGGCGGCGCGACCTACCAGGTGCCGGTCGAAGTCCGCCCGGACCGCGCCCAGGCGCTGGCGATCCGCTGGATCATCCAGACCGCGCGCGGCCGCTCGGAGCAGACCATGACCGACCGCCTCAGCGCCGAGCTGCTGGACGCCTCCAACAATCGCGGCGCCTCGGTGAAGAAGCGCGAAGACACGCACCGTATGGCGGAGGCCAACAAGGCCTTCTCGCACTACCGCTGGTAAGCCGGCCGATCACAAGGAACGCGTAACATGGCCCGCACCCACCCGCTCGAGCGATACCGCAATATCGGCATCATGGCGCATATCGATGCCGGCAAGACCACCACGACCGAGCGCATCCTCTATTATACCGGCCGCTCCCATAAGATCGGCGAGGTGCACGAAGGCACCGCGACGATGGACTGGATGGAGCAGGAGCAGGAGCGCGGCATCACCATCACCTCGGCCGCGACCACCTGCCAGTGGCGCGACCATCGCATCAACATCATCGACACCCCGGGCCACGTCGACTTCACGATCGAGGTCGAGCGCTCGCTGCGCGTGCTCGACGGCGCGGTCACGGTGTTCGACTCGGTCGCGGGCGTGGAGCCGCAGTCGGAGACGGTGTGGCGCCAGGCCGACAAATACGGCGTGCCCCGCATCTGCTTCGTCAACAAGATGGATCGCACCGGCGCCGACTTCTACCGCTGCGTCCAGATGATCAAGGATCGCCTCGGCGCGAAGCCGCTGGTCGTGCACATGCCGATCGGCGTGGAGAGCGACTACGCCGGCCTGGTCGACCTGGTCGCCATGAAGGGCATCGTCTGGAAGGATGAGAACCTGGGCGCCGAATTCGTCGTCGGCGATATCCCGGCCGACCTGAAGGACAAGGCCGAGGAGATGCACCACGAGCTCGTCGAGTTGTGCGTCGAGCTCGACGAGTCGGTGATGGAAGCCTATCTCGAAGGCAAGCAGCCGGATGCCGAGACTCTGAAGAAGCTGATCCGCAAGGGCACCATTTCCGGCGTCTTCGTGCCGGTGCTGTGCGGCTCCGCCTTCAAGAACAAGGGCGTGCAGCCGATGCTGGACGCGGTCGTCGATTTCCTGCCGTCCCCGCTGGATGTGCCGGCCGTGCAGGGCGTCGAAGTCGACGGCGACAAGGAAATGACCCGCAAGGCCGACGACAACGAGCCGTTCTCCGGCCTCGCCTTCAAGATCATGACCGATCCGTTCGTCGGCTCGCTGACCTTCGTGCGCGTCTATTCCGGCGTGCTGAACAGCGGCACCCAGGTCATCAACTCGGTGAAGGGCGACAAGGAACGCGTCGGCCGCATGCTGCAGATGCATGCCAACACCCGCGAAGACATCAAGGAAGCCCGCGCCGGCGACATCGTGGCGCTGGCCGGCCTCAAGGGCACGACCACCGGCGACACCCTGTGCGATCCGAACAATCCGATCATTTTGGAGCGCATGGAGTTCCCCGAGCCGGTCATCGAAGTGGCCGTGGAGCCGAAGTCGAAAGCCGACCAGGAAAAGATGGGCGTCGCGCTCAACCGCCTGGCGCAGGAGGATCCGTCGTTCCGCGTGACCTCCGATCCGGAATCCGGCCAGACCATCATCAAGGGCATGGGCGAGCTCCATCTCGACATCATCGTCGATCGCATGAAGCGCGAGTTCAAGGTCGAGGCCAATGTCGGCGCGCCGCAGGTCGCCTATCGCGAATCGATCACCAAGAAGATCGAGTGGGACTACACCCACAAGAAGCAGACCGGCGGCTCTGGCCAGTACGCGAAGGTCAAGATCCGCTTCGAGCCCGGCGCGCCGGGCAGCGGCTTCGTGTTCGAGAACGACGTGGTCGGCGGCGCGGTGCCGAAGGAATACGTCCCCGGCGTCGAGAAGGGCCTGACCAACGCCAAGGAGACCGGCGTGATCGCCGGCTTCCCGGTCATCGATCTCAAATGCACGCTGATCGACGGCGGCTATCACGACGTCGACTCGAACGTGATGACGTTCGACATCGCGGCGCGCGCCTGTTTCCGCGAGGCGATGCCAAAGGCCGGCCCGCGCCTTCTCGAGCCGATGATGAAGGTCGAGGTGGTGACGCCGCAGGACTACATGGGCGACGTGATCGGCGATCTGAACAGCCGCCGTGGCCAGGTGCAGGGCATGGACAGCCGCGGCAACGCGCAGGTCATCACCGCGATGGTGCCGCTGGCCAACATGTTCGGTTACGTCAGCACGCTGCGTTCCATGACCCAGGGTCGCGCGCAGTACACGATGCATTTCGATCACTACGAGCAAGTGCCCCAGGCAGTCGCGGACGAAGTCCGCGCCAAGATGGCTTAACCGGGCAGGGTAAGGGAGCAGGACGATGGCGAAGGCGAAGTTTGAGCGGAACAAGCCGCACTGCAATGTTGGGACGATTGGTCATGTCGATCACGGCAAGACGTCGTTGACGGCAGCGATCACGAAGATCTTGGCGGAGACTGGCGGGGCGACGTATACGGCCTACGACCAGATCGACAAGGCTCCGGAAGAGCGCG
>DATFDU010000198.1:0-6061 GCA_035251915.1 Dongiaceae bacterium
GATCTGGGGGAGAACATCAACAACCCTCTTCACCTGCACCGCGGAATGGGGCGGGACGCCCCAAGGCCGACGCTTCTAAAGCGCCGGGGCGGTAAGTCGCAGGGTGAGGGCGAGGCTGTGCATGGGGGTGGAAGCTACCGACCGGCCGCCTGAGAATCAAGGGGCGACAAAGAGGACAGTGATCAGAGGACAGAGAACCGAAGGGAAGTGTGCCGCGATGCCGAGACCGGCTGGGAGCCACCTGATCTCTGTCCTCTGATCACTGTCCTCTGAAAGCAACAGCCCTCCGGAGGGCTTGCCTCGGGGAGGGCTGTTTCCGACGCTGGCAGCGCCGGGGTGCGTCGTCGGTCCGTTCAGGTCCCGGCGGCGAAACTGTTGGACGCGCCTATTCGGCGTGCGTCATCTGCATCAGTTCGTCTTTGATCCTCAATTTCATCTTCTTAAGGTGATGGATCACCACGTCATCGGGATGGGGTCTCCGCTCCTCTTCGGCGATCTGCGCGTCCAGATCCGCGTGCTTCGCCTTGAGGGATTCCTGATGCGAGGCGACTGCCATGGGCTATCTCCTTTCCGCTGCGGGATTGAGGGGCATGGGGCGCATTTCTCGGGCAAAATCCTCGAAAAATGATCAACCGGATTTGATGTGGGCATGCTACTCCCATCGGCCAACAGAGTAAACGGACGAACCGTCGCGGCGCCGAAAAAGACCTAAGATTACCGAATAATGCAGCAGCAGGATTGACCCAAATGGCGCCGACTTCCGGCCCGACTCACAAGCCCGCGCGACTCATCGTCGGCCTCTCCGGCGCGTCCGGAGTCGTTTTCGGCGTACGCCTGCTCGAGCTGCTGCGCGACACGGTGATCGAGACTCATCTCGTGATGTCGCGCTCCGCCGAAGTCACGCTGGCCTACGAGACCAACCGCAAGGTCCAGGACGTGAAGGCGCTGGCCGACCGCTGCTACGACATCGACGATATGGCGGCGCCGATCTCGAGCGGCTCCTACCTCACGCTTGGCATGATCGTCGCCCCTTGTTCGGTGAAGAGCCTGGCGGAGATCGCGAGCGGCGTCACCACCACGCTGCTCTCACGCGCGGCCGACGTGACCTTGAAGGAGCGCCGCCGCCTGGTGCTGATGGTGCGCGAGACGCCGCTCCACGCCGGACACCTCAAGAACATGCTGGCGGTGACCGAGATGGGCGGCGTGATCGCGCCGCCGGTGCCGGCGATGTATGCCGAGCCCAAGAGCCTGGGCGACGTGATCGACCAGAACCTCGCCCGGGTGCTCGACCTCTACGGCATCCACCTCGAAGGCGCCAGGCGCTGGGGCGAGGACGGCAAGAAGCGGCCGGGCTCGAAGCAGAGCTGAATAAGCTGAGGAAACGCGGGCGGCCTATAGCGCCGCCACGATCGAGCCGACGTCGCCGAGGTCGCGTTCGTCCGGAGCGCCCGGGCCGCCGCCCTGGGTCAACAGGCGGCGCATGTAGAGCTTCAGATTCTTTTCCGCGCGGTCCCTGGCGCTGCCGCCATCGGTCGGCATCGGGGCATCGTCCAGGCGCTTGAAGATCAGACGATGGGCCACCTGCTCGGCCGCCAGCTCCGCCTCCAGGATCTTCTCCTTGACGTTCTTGCGCTCGTCCTCGGACACCTCTTCGGTGAACTTGGGCAGGCGCCGGCGCACCTGGCGGAGCTGCTGAAGGACGGCGGCGCGCCAGCCGGCGGTCATGCCATCCGCAATCGAGAGGTGGGTATCGTCCAGCACATGGCCCTTGCTCGCCAGATAGGCCGCCAGCAGCAGCAGGTTCACGTCGGCATCCCGCCGGTCCTGCAGCGACAGGCACGCCTTGGCGACGTTCTGCTTGCCATAGAAGTCCAGGCTGAAGGTCCAGAAATCCTCAGCCGAAAGCGTCGTCATATCGGGGAACTCCCTGTTGCTGGTATGGCGGCGCCCTTGGTCGCCCTCGGCAGTCGCTGTTCTCGAGGCCATTTTGCCCCTCCCACTAGCATGGTTGCAAATCCGGGACCAGTTGCCGAGATTTATTGCCAGGCCGCAGTCTTTGTCGAGCTATTTACGCGGCCGAGTCGAAGTATATCTGATCGGGAACGAACTCCAGCCATGACCGGGCTCCGCTACCATCTGCCGCCGGACCGCGCCGTGATCACGATCGCGGGCGAGGATCGCCAGGCCTACCTGCAAGGCCTGATTTCCAATGATACGGCCAAGATCACGCCGGACCGGGCGATCTATGCAACACTGCTGACTGCGCAGGGGCGGTTCCTGTTCGACCTGTTCATCGTGGGTGAGGCCGACCGATACCTGGTCGATTGTGCCGCGCCGCGGCGGGCCGACCTCGTCAAGCGTCTGACCCTGTACAAGCTCCGGTCCAAGGTGACGATCGCCGATGCCGATGCGGACTGGTGCGTCGTGCTGCTGTTCGGCGAGGGCGTGCTGGATCGAATCGGCCTTGCCCACGGCGCCGGCACCGCCGCCGCCTTCGGCAGCGGCGTTGCCTACGTGGACCCCCGTCTGCCGGACCTCGGCGTGCGGCTGGTGCTGCCGCGCGTCACCGCCCGCGAGACGCTGGAAGCACTGAGCGCAACCGAGGATGTCGAGGGCGCCGCCTATCATCGCCTGCGCATTGCGCTCGGGGTGCCGGATGCGGCCCGCGACCTGACTCCTGAGAAATCCATCCTGCTGGAGAACGGCTTCGACGAGCTCAATGCCATCGACTGGCAGAAGGGCTGCTACATGGGGCAGGAGCTGACCGCCCGCACGCGCTACCGCGGCCTGGTGCGCAAGCGCCTGCTGCCGGTGAAGATCGAGGGCGGCGCGCCCGCCCCCGGCACGCCGCTGATGCTGGGCGACCAGGAGCTGGGCGAGATGCGCAGCGCCAGCGCCGACGAAACGCTCGGTCTTGCCATGGTGCGGCTTGAAGCGCTGGCCGGCAACGCTGCCCCGATTTTCCACGCCGGCGCCGCGAGGTTGTCGCCCGATATACCGGGGTGGATGAGGCTTCCCGACCCGGACGAGGCCAAGGCATAATCGCCGCCTTCATAACGGCCCGCCTTCATAACGGATAGACAATCATCATGCCCAAACCACGTTTACGCGACCTAGGCATCACCCTGGGACAGATGCCGGCGGGCCCGCTGAATGCCATCACCGATGTCGCCGGGGTGACCGTCGGCGTTTCGACCGTGATCCGCGACACGCCCCATGTGGCGCGCTCCGGCGTGACCGCGATCTGGCCCAGCGCCTCGATCTTCACCGACTTCCTGCCGGCAGGCTTCCACTCCTTCAACGGCAACGGCGAGATGACCGGCACCATCTGGCTGGCCGAGCAGGGTATGCTCGGCTCGCCCATCTGCATCACCAGCACGCACTCGGTGGGCGTGGTGCACGATGCCATCATCGCTCTCGGCTCCAGACGCAAGATCAATCTCGACTGGCACCTGCCGGTCACGGCGGAGACCTTTGACGGCTGGCTGTCGGATGCCGAGAGCTTTCCGGTGAGCGCGGCCGATACCATCGCTGCGCTGGAAAGCGCCAAGGGCGGCGCGGTGCCGGAGGGCAATGTCGGCGGCGGCACCGGCATGGTGTGCCACGAATTCAAGGGCGGCACCGGAACCGCCTCGCGCCGCGTGCCGGACGGCTGGACCGTCGGCGCGCTGGTGCAGGCGAACTACGGCTTGCGCAACATGCTGCGCTGCGGTCACGCGCCGGTGGGATTGGAGATTCCCGACGAGGTGGTCGCGGTGCCGGAACGGCTCAAGAAAAAGGCCGATCAGGGCTCCATCATCGTCATCCTGGCGACCGACGCGCCGCTGATCCCGATCCAGTGCCAGCGCCTGGCGCGGCGCGCGACCACCGGCCTCGCTTGGGTCGGCGGCTTCGGGTCGAACTCGTCGGGCGACATCTTCCTCGCCTTCTCCACCGCCAACACGGTGCCGATGAAATCGCCGATGACCAGCCTGCGCATGCTCGGCATGGACGAATGCACGCCGCTGTTCCAGGCCGCCGCCGAGGCGACCGAGGAAGCGATCTGGAACGCCATGGTCGCGGCGGAGACGATGACCGGCTGGCAGGGCCGCACGGTCCACGCCATTCCGCACGATCTGCTGAAGCGGGCGCACGCGCGCTACGCGCGGCGGGATTGAGGCGCGCCGCATGGCGGGGTTGCGCCTGTCAATCTGGACAGGCGGGACTTTCTCCGCTTATGTCACGCGCACCATGCCTCATCCTGCAGAAGCCTCGTCGGTCAAGTTCCTCGACGTCACGCGGCCGAGCTTCACGACGGCCGACGCCGAACGCCTCGCACGCGATCTCTATGGCATCGCGACGAAGGCGAAGGAATTCTATTCGGAACGTGACCGCGTCTTCCACCTGAAGGCCGGCGACGGGCGCGAACATGTGCTGAAGCTCGTCCATCCGGACGAGGACGAGGCGACGCTCGATTTCCAGATCCAGGCCCTGAACTGGATCGCGCGCGAAGATCCCGCCCTCGCCTTGCCCCGCGTCATCCGCGACCAGAGCGGCGGCCAGCTGGCGCACACGACCGACGCGGACGGCCGCCGCCATGCGGTGTGGATGCTGGACTTCCTGCCCGGCGTTCCGTTGATGGAGGCGAAGCCATCGCCGATGCCGCTGCGCGAGCTGGGCAGCTTCGCGGCACGGGTGAACCTGGCGCTGGCCGGCTACTTCCATCCGGCTGCGGGGCGCGAGATCGTCTGGGATGCGCGCCACACGCCTCGGCTGCGGCCGCAGCTGGCGCTGCTCGAGGACGCGAGGGACCGCGCCGCAGCAGAGCATGTCGTCGATCGCTTCGCCGCCGAATGCCTGCCGCGCCTCAGCAGCCTGCGCGCGCAGGTCATCCACAACGACATGAACTTCCACAATCTGCTGGTCGATGAACGGCATCCGCAGCGCATCACCGGCCTGATCGACTTCGGCGACATGGTGCACGGGCCGCTGGTGCTGGAGCTGGCCAATGCCGGCTCCGACGCGGCGATGGAAACCGATCGGCCGATCGAGGCGGTGGCGGAACTGCTTGCCGGCTATCATGCGCATCTGCCGCTGACGGCGCAGGACGTCGCGCAATTGTTCGACCTGATTCAGACGCGACAGGCGCTGACCCTCGCCGTCCTCGCCACTCGGCGGCAACAGATCACCGACGATCCCAGCTATGTCGAGATTTGGGCCGTGCCGTGCCGCGACGCGCTGCATGCGCTCGAAGCCATCGGACGCGAGAAAGCGACCACCGCCTTCCAGCGCGCGATCGAGCCGGCGCGCTCCGTCATCCTGCCGCGCATCGCCGAAAGCGAGGTCGACGCCGACCGGGAGCGCATGCTGGCCCGGCGTCGGCGCGTGATGGGGCCGCAGAGCTACATGTTCTATGACAAGCCGCTGCACATGGTGCGCGGCGAAGGCGCCTGGCTCTATGACGTGACGGGGCGGCGCTATCTCGACGTCTACAACAACGTGCCGCATGTCGGTCATTGCCATTCGCACGTGGTCGAAGCGATCGCGCGGCAGGCGGCCATCCTCAACACCAACACGCGCTATCTGTTCGACGAGGTGCTGGACTACGCCGAGCGCCTCGGCGCCACCATGCCGGCCGGTTCCGGCCTTGCCGCTTGCATGTTCGTCAATTCCGGCAGCGAGGCGGTCGATCTCGCCGCGCGCCTCGCCAAGGCATACACCGGGAACAGCGGCGCGCTGGTCATGGAATACGCCTATCACGGCTGGACCGAAGCGGTCGAAGCGCTGTCGCCGGAGTTCCGCTCCGCCGAGCATCTGAAACCGCACGTGCGCACGCTGATCGGCCCCGACGACTATCGCGGTCCCCATCGGCGCGGCAGCAACGACATCGCCGCGCGCTACGCCGCCGATGCCGACCGTGCGATCCAGTCCCTGGCGGAACACGGCATGAAACCGGCGATGTTCATCGCCGATGCCGGCTTCCTGACCAACGGCGTACTCGACGCGCCGAAGGGCTATCTCCAGGGTGTCTATGACCGCGTGCGCAAGGCCGGCGGCCTCGCCATCGCCGACGAGGTGCAGA
>DATFDU010000199.1:0-7786 GCA_035251915.1 Dongiaceae bacterium
TTAGGGGTCTCAATGCAGTGCGCGATCCAGATGGTTAGCGCTCGCGCGCTGCGCGCCTGTCGGCGCGGCCCCTCATCCAGCTGCGCCTAAGCTCGCTGACGCTCGCTAAGCCTCCGCATCCTTCCCCCGCAAGGGGGGAAGGGGAATGGGCGGAAGCTTTCTGACTTCTGACCTCTGATGACTGTTCTCTGGCTTACCCGCTGATGCCCGGCATCAGCTTCTTGTCGCCTTCGTGGTCGTCGCCGTCGGCGAGCTCTTCCAGCGTCAGGTCGACCGCCTGCTCGAACTTGCTCAGTGTTTCGCTGAGGCATGCGTCATCGTGGCCGGCGGAGATGAACCAGGGCTCGCGGCTGTCGGGCTCGCACATCACGCCCATGTCGATCAGGATGCCCGCCATCGTGTCATAGAAGGTGTAGTCGCTGAGCTTCCAGTTGCGATAGGTGGTCGGCGCCTGCGCGCTGAAGAACAGGCCGGACATCGAGTAGTGGCCGGTGAAGCTGTGCGGGATGCCGCGGCGGCTAAGCACCCTGTGCATGCCGTCCTGCATCGCCTTGCCGTAATTGGCGATGCGGTCGAGCGTGTCGGTGTCCTTGAGGATGGTCAGCGTCTTCTCGGCGGCGGCGAGGCTCATGGCCTGCGCGGTGTAGGTGCCGCCGTGGGCGACGCCCTTGCCGTATTTGCGCATGATCTCTTCCTTGCCGCCGATCGCCGCGATCGGGTAGCCGTTCGCCATCGCCTTGGCGACGGTGAAGATGTCGGCCTCGATGCCGTACAGCGCCTGGGCGCCGCCCTTGCCGACGCGGAAGCCGGTCTTCACCTCGTCCACGATCATCACGACGCCGTACTTGGTGCAGAGCTCGCGCACCGCGCGGATGAATTCCGGCTTGGAAGGAATGCCGCAGCAATTGCCGAGGATCGGCTCGATCAGCACGGCCGCGATCGAGTCATGGTTCTGCTTCAGCACCTCCTCGAGGCGGTTGGCGTCGTTGTACGGCACCTGCCAGAACAGCTGGCGCACCAGCTTCGGAATGCCCTGGCCGTAGGAGACCAGCACCGGATCCTTGCTCTGGTCCTTCATGCTGTCCGGATCGGCGGTCCACATGGTGGCGTCGAACAGGCCGTGATAGGAGCCTTCGAAGGTGACGTAGTTGTCCTTGCCGGTGTAGCCGCGCGCCAGGCGCAGGGCGGCCATCACGGCCTCGGTGCCGGAGTTGGAGAAGCGGACCAGGTCGGCCGCCGGCATCATCTCCTTGATCAGCTTGGCGACCGTGACTTCCTTCTCGGTGCCGAGGGCGTAGACCGTGCCGGTCGACTGCGCCTCGCGCACCGCTTCGTCGACTTCGTCGTTGCAGTGGCCGAGGATGGCCGGGCCGTAGCCCAGGCGGTAGTCGATATATTCGTTGCCGTCGAGATCCCAGAGCCGCGCGCCCTTGCCGCGCTTCACGAACACCGTCTCCTTCTCGCCCCAGAATCGGAAGTTGGACGAGACCCCCAGCGGCAGATGCTTCACAGCCTCCTTGTAGTGCGCGTTGGACTTGGTGAGGTTGCGCCGCTCGGTCTTGATCGTGGACATATGTCGCTCCGGGTTGGCACCGCTGAAGCCCTCCGTAGCGTCGTCTCAGCGGGTGCTTTTTTAAATGACGATATAGAAAATCTAGCCCTGTCGTGTCATAATGTCCAGTATGTTAAATGAACATTTAATTCCGCAGGTGCAGCAATCCGTTGCATTTCAACAGGTTGAGTGTAGAGTGCTCGCCCGAAACACGAGATGGGGACTCGCGTGGTAAGGGTTGTTAAGATGGCCAAAGCGGAAGCATCCAAGGAAATCCGCCGCAAGCAGCTGATCGACGCGACCATGCGCGCGATCGGACGCTATGGCTATGCCAGCCTCACGCTGACCCACGTCGCCGGCGAAGCGGGCCTGTCGCCCGGCATCGTCAATTTCTATTTCAAGTCCAAAGACCAGCTCCTGATCGCGACGCTCGAGAACATCGCGGAGGAGTATTCGACCCTGTGGCAGGCCGCGATCGCCAAGGGCAAGGTCTCGCCTGCCGCCGGCCTCGAGGCGATGATCGAGGCGGACTTCCACGCCTTCGTGTGCAATCCGGAAAAGGTCTCGGTCTGGTACGCCTTCTGGGCGGAGGCGCGCAACAACGCCAATTACCAGGGCCTGGTGATGGGCCTTGAGGACGAATATCTCAAGGTGACCGAGCAGCTGTGCGCCCGCATCGTGGCCGAGGGCGGCTATGAGGGCGTCGATGCGCACCAGGCCGCGGTCGGCCTCAACGCCATGATCGACGGGCTGTGGTTCGACTGCCTGATGTCTCCCGCCAAGTTCGATCGGCAGGCGGCCAAACGCACGTGCCTTGCCTATCTCGCCGCGGTGTTCCCGGCGCATTTCGGCGCGGCCGCCGCGACCAAGCGCGGCAAGGGCGAGGTCGACGCCAACATTGCGATGGCGATCGACCAGGACGTGCAGGGGCGCGACGCCCATCGCGCGCGCCTGGCGGCTGCGCTGCGCAAGCGGCTGGAGCCGGTCGGCCCGATGCGCCGCGAGGCGCTGGCGGCCGCGACCGGCGTGTCGGTGAAGGTGCTGGAAAGCTGGCTGGAGGGCAGGGCGGAGCCGACCTCCTGGCAGATGGGTCGCCTGATCGTCGCGGTCGATGCGCAGCTGTGGATGGAGGTCTATGGCCCGGTCCATGAGGAGGCGCAGCGCCTGTTCGAAGCCAGGCTGGCGCAGCAACGCGACTTCGCCGAACGCGAGCAGGCCGTGCTCAGTTCGCTGTCGGGCAAGCCGAAGGACTAAGAGGGGAACTTGCTGATCCTAAATTGTCTCCCTTCCCCCCTTGCGGGGGAAGGATGCGAAGGCTTAGCGAGCGCAGCGACCTTAGCCGTAGCTGGATGGGGGGTAGCGCGCCGAAAGGCGCGCAGCGCGACAGCGCTCACTTCACGCACGCTCGTGCGGCGGCACCCCCCATCCCAACCTTCCCCCACAAAGGGGGAAGGGGTTTAGCGATGTCCAACGTCGTCCGGCTGCCTTCGGCGTCTTCCGCCGCACTCCAGGCGCACCGCCTCGCACCACTGCTGATGCCGAAGCGCGTGGCGCTGGTCGGCGCCTCACCGAAGGAAGGCACGGTCGGCAACGGCATGATCGTCGCCGCCACGATCGGCGCGCCGGTGGCGGAGATCGTGCTGATCAATCCCAACTATCCGCAGATCGGCGAGCGCGAGGCCTATCCCAGCGTGCGCGAAGCGCCCGGGCCGATCGATATGGCGGTGCTGGGCGTCTCCAACGAGCGGCTCGAAGCGGCGGTGCACGATGCCATCGCCGCAGGCGTCAAGGCGCTTACCATCTTCGCCTCCGGCTATCTCGACAATGACCCGGCACCGAAGCTCACGGCGCGCATCGGCGCGATGGCGCGCGAGGCCGGCATGCAGATCTGCGGCGGCAACTGCATGGGATTCTATAACCTCAGCTACGGCCTGCGCGTCTGCGGTTTCCCGCCGCCGCAATGGATGCGCAAGGGCGGCGCGGTGCTGCTCACCCACTCCGGCTCGGTCTATTCCGGCATCTGTCACAACGACAAGCGCATGGGCTGGGCGCTCGCGGTTTCGGCCGGGCAGGAGCTGACAACCACCGTCGCCGACTATCTCGACTTCGCGCTGGAGATGCCGGAAACGCGCTGCATCGGGCTGTTCCTGGAGACCGTGCGCGATCCGGCAAATTTCGTCGCCGGTCTGGAGAAGGCGCGCGAGCGCGACATCCCGGTGATCGCGCTCAAGGTCGGCAAGACCGCGGCCTCCGCCGCGAAGGCGGTCAGCCATTCCGGCGCCATTGCCGGCAACCATGTCGCCTATGCCGCGCTGTTCGACCGGCACAATGTGATCGAGGTCGAGACGATGGACGATTTTGCCAACGCGCTGCGGTTTTATTCAGGCCCAAGGCGCTTGGCGGCGGGCGAGATCGCGACCATGCATGATTCCGGCGGCTTGCTGGAGCTGACCATCGATCTCGCCGAGAAGCGCGGTGTCGGCTTTGCCGCGATCTCGGATGACACCAAGCGCAAGCTCGCCAAGCGGTTGGATGCCGGGCTGGAGCCGACCAATCCGCTGGATGCCTGGGGGACCGGCAAGGACTACGAGGCGGCGATGGGCGACATGATGGCCGCGCTGGCCGAGGACCCCGCAACCGCTTGCGGCATCTTCTGCGTCGAGACGCGCGACGGCTACTACCTGTCCGACGGTTATGCGACGCTGATGGAAAGCGCCTTCGCCCGCACTCAAAAGCCGGTGCTGCTCGCCACCAACCTCGGCAGCAACGGCTCGGACGGCGTAGCGCAGCGCCTGACCGAGCATGGCATCCCGGTGCTCTCCGGCGTCGATTCCGCGCTTAGTGTGATGAAGCTGGCGATGCGGCATCGCGACCGCGCGTCGGCGCCGCGGCTGGAGGTTCCCGCCGCGCCGGCGGGCCTGCGGGCGAAATGGGAGCCGCGCCTCGCCCAGGGCGAGCCGCTGGACGAGGATGCCAGCCTCGCGCTGCTGGAGGATTACGGGCTGCAGGTGCCGAAGCGGCACGTCGTGGGCAGCGTCGAGCAGGCGGTCGCCTGGGCGCAACGCATCGGCTATCCGGTGGTGTTGAAGACGGCAGCGCCCGGCATCCTGCACAAGTCCGATGTCGGCGGCGTGAAGCTGAACCTGCGCGACGAGGCGGAGCTGCGCGCGGCCTACGCCGACCTGGCGCAGCGCCTGGGCGCGCGCATGCTAGTGACGCGCATGGCAGCGAAGGGGACGGAGCTGGCGCTGGGCGGCGTGCACGATCCGCAGTTCGGCATGCTGCTGATGCTCGGCGCCGGCGGCACGCTGATCGAGCTGCTGGACGACCGCGCCTTCGCGCTGGCGCCGATCGACGAGTTGGAAGCGGAGCGCAAGCTGGATGGCCTGACGCTGCGCAGGCTGCTCGGCGGCGTGCGTGGGCAGCCGCCTGCCCATTTACCGAGCGTGCTGATGGCGATCTCGCGCTTCTCGGTGATGCTGGCGGATCTGGACGGCCTGATCGCGGAAGCGGACGTCAACCCGCTGATCGCTGGCCCCAGCGCCTGCATGGCGGTGGACGCACTGATCGTGCCGCGCCGATGACGATGAATGACAACCTCCCACCCCACTGTCATCCCGGCCGAGCGATAGCGAGAGCCGGGACCCATGGCATTTCTCCGCGTCGCTGATGGATCGCATGGGTCCCGGGTCGCGCAGCTTCGCTGCTTGCCCGGGATGACAGTGGGGAGGGCGTAATGGGGGAAATACATGGACCTATCACTCACCACCGCCGACATCGAGGCGCAGGCGCGCGCCCGCGCCTTCGCCGAGACCTGGCTGCACCCGCATGAGATCGCCTGCGACGAGCGCACGCTCAGCAAGAGAACGCTGGCCGAGATCAAGAAGAACGTCCTGCGCTACAAGCTCAACGGCATCAATCACACCAAGGAAGACGGCGGCCACGGGTACACGCCGCTGCAGCAGATCCTGATCTGCGAGCAACTGGGCCGCGCCACCAACGGCATGTGGACGGTGTGCTGGAAGGCCTCGACGCCGCTGAAATACGGCACCGAGAAGCAGCGCAAGGAGTTCCTCATCCCGATCAACCAGGGCAAGGGCCGTGCCTGCTACGCCATCACCGAGCCGCAGGCCGGCTCGGACCCGTCGATGGTGCAGACCACGGCGATGAAGAGGAAGGGCAAGTGGGTGATCTCCGGCGAGAAGTGGTTCGTCACCTCCGCCGATGCCTCGCACGTCATCCTGGTGCACGCCCATGTCGACGGCGATCCGAAAAAGCCGACGATCTTCATCGTCGACAAGGCTGCACCGGGCGTGAAGGTCGACCGCATCCCCAAGTTCACCCACAATTATCTCTACGAGCATTTCGAGATGACGTTCGACAAGGTGACGGTCGATGACGATCGCCGCCTGGGCGAAGTGGGGCAGGGCTTCGACCTCACCAAGGAATGGTTCACCGAGACACGGATCGAGATCGCGGCGCATTGTCTGGGCGCCGCCACGCGCGCGACCGAGATCGCCAACGACTATGCTGCCGGCCGCATCCAGTTCGGCAAGCCGATCCGCGATTTCCAGGCGATCGAGTTCATGCTGGCCGACATGGCGGTCGAGCTGTTCGCGACCAAGAGCATGATCTACCGCGTTGGCGCCGAGCTGAACGCCGGCCTCGACAAGAAGATGCAGCACGCCCGCGCCTCGGCGCTCAAGCTATACGCCTCGGAGATGGCCGGCCGCGTGGTGGACAAGGCGGTGCAGATCCTGGGCGGCCGCGGCTACATGCGCGAGAACCCGGTCGAGCGGCTCTATCGAGACGTCCGCGTCGACCGCATCTGGGAAGGCACCAGCGAAATCCAGCGCATGGTGATCGCGGGGCAGATCAAGAAGCGCGGGCTCGGGATCTATAGCGGGTGGTAAGGAGCTTTGTAAGCGTCACTTAAGGTAGACGCGATTGTCGATCAGTCGCTGACCCTCTCAGTCTCGACGACATACCACAGTGAATCATTCGCCGGCATAATCTCCAAGTTATGTGCCTCCATCCTTTCAACATAGGTCCGTCTGTAGCGTGAAAGGATATCGGCGTCATCCGGCAGCAAGCCGTCGACGGTGAGAATCGCTGAAAACTCTTCAAATAAATCCGGTCGAAGATAGAGACCCTGAGCGAGCGCGGATCCGTACCCAGAAACGCATATGTCGACACCCAACCAAGCGCTCCGCGACAGGCTATCTTCGTTCGTTCGACTAATCTTCTGAAATGGCCGAGCACCGACACGACAAATCTCGTTGCTCATCTGGCTCTCTCCGAGCAACTGGAGAATACCATCGGCGGCAGCCGTCCGCGGAGAGCCAGCCCTACCGTGGAAGTCGTAGCTATGCGCAGGCCGGCGAAAGATGATGTATCCCAACGACATTGGTGTGGTTTTCCAATGGCTACCCGATGCCCAGGACGACGGTGACCGCCGGGGAGCGAACAGCGGCGTTCAGAAGGTGGGCGAGCATGAAAGCGCCTTAGTCGCCGCCATCGCCACCATCGTCGCCAAACTCTCCAGCGCCGGTTGCCGTGTCGGCTGCCATGACTTTCCTCATGTCCTTCTCCCGTTCGGACGAAGAGACACGGCGCATCATCAGATAGCATCCAAGCGTGACCAGGATGAAGATGACGCCCGGAATGGCCAGTCCATAGGTGCCGCAAGCTGGCTCGGCGTCGCATAGCACATGGAGAATTGTCGCGGATGTCATTATCGCACCGGAATTCGCACGTCAGGCACTGTCGCCGCCGTTGCCATGATCAGTGCGGTCCTGCGTGCGCGCGGCGAGCCTGTTGCGGCCGACGGCGACGATCAGCAGGATGAAGACGCCGATTGCGATCACTCCGAACAATGTTGCCATCGGTCACTCCTTGCCGAAAAGCATGCTCCGGCGATCAGCCAATCCCGAACTGTGCGATCACCTTGCCGAAATCGTCGGCGAACTGTTCGCCGGTGCCGAGGATCGCGACGTCGTCGGGAATGCCGGGAAACAGGTTGCGGTCGCTGCCCTGGCTGGTGAGGATGGCGGCGGGAATCTTCTGCGTGGCGGAGATCGCGCGCACCGCGCGCACCAGGTCGAGGCCGGTCATGGTGCGCATCACCTGCGAGGTGATGATCATGTCCGGCCGCGCGCGCAAGGCGGCGTTGAGGCCGTCCATCGGGTCGTTGACGGCGTTGACGCGGAAGCCGCAGGCCATGATCTGCTGGCT
>DATFDU010000200.1:0-7690 GCA_035251915.1 Dongiaceae bacterium
GGGCCGTCCTGCTCCTGCTGGCCGCCGGCAGCACGGGCGCCATCCTGGTCCGCCTGTTCCAGCAGCCGCCGGATTCCGCCAGGCCCGCGCCCGGCACCCCGATCGAGGCGGGCGCGCCCATGAGCCGGTTCGTGCCGCTCGAGGCGGATTTCTCCGGCGTGGCGCCGGTCGACGGCACGGGCCAGCCGGCCGACATGACGCCCTATCGCGGCAAGGCGCTGCTGGTCAATCTGTGGGCGACCTGGTGCGCGCCCTGCATCAAGGAGCTGCCCTCCCTTGGCACGCTGCAGCAGGAGCTGGGCGGCGATGCGTTCCAGGTCGTCACCATCGCGATCGACGAGCGCGACCCGGCGAAGATCGCGCCCTTCCTGGCCAAGCACGGCGCCACCAACCTGCCGGTGCTGATCGACCGCGACCGCACCATCGAGAAGGTCGCGAAGGTCATCGCGCTCCCTACCAGTCTTCTGGTCGACCGCGAGGGCAAGGTGAAGGCGATGGTGACCGGCGACGCCTGCTGGAACAGCGGCACGGCGCTTGCGGCGGTGAAAGCCTTCATTGCCGACGGTACGGTGATGACGGACCAACTGGAAGCCTGCGGGTAGTCGCGGCGATTCGTCAGGCGAACACCACCAGCAGCACGCCCAACGCGATCACGATGATCCAGGCGCTCGCCACGACACGGCGGCCCTCGATGTGCTCGCTCAGCACGTCGCGATAGGATTCGAACGGCAGCATGGCACATCCTCCGCATCCTCTCTGTCCGAAAAGGCGTCCGCCCGAGTCCGATGCTCCAGGGCGACGTGTAGGAAATAGGCCGGCTGAGCGCGCAGCGCTGTGAAGTCGGTCACGTCGGACAAAAATCCGAGCGCGGCAGATGAGTTATCGGTGGCTGTACGCACAACCAGGGAGGTGTGATAGCGGCCTGTGGCGTCGCCGCGCGGTGGTCTCTACCGAAAAGGAACGCGACCTGAGTGAAACCTGTTACCTTGCTGCCAGGGGAATCAATCTTGGGACCATCCAAGGGCAGCAATGGTGCAGAACACGCGCCTTCTCATTGTCGACGACGACCGGCGCTTTGCGGAGGAACTGAAGGTGGATGCCGAGCGGCTGGGCCTCGCGGTCGAGATGGTCCACGAGCCGGTCGCCTTCGGTCCCGTTCTCACGAGCTGGAAGCCCGACATCATCGCGATGGACCTGGTCATGCCGGATACGGATGGCCTGGAGCTGCTGCACACCTGCGCGCGGCATGGCTATGGCGGCCAGCTGATCCTGATGAGCGGCGGTTTCGAGCTCTATCTCGACATGGCGCAGGAGCTCGCCACCCGGCAAGGCCTGCGCGTCGCGGCCAAGCTGCCGAAACCGCTGCGGCCGAAGCAGTTCGCCTATCTCCTGATGTCGATGATCTGATCTAGTCGACGTGCGTTCCCCAGGTGTCGGACAGCGCGAAGCCCTGCGGAAACGGATCGCGATCGTCGAGGCGCAGCTGCTCGGTGCCGTAGACCCAGGCCTGGCCGGTGATGCGCGGCAGGACAGCAGGGCGTCCGCCGACCGAAGTCTCGCCGACCGCTTCGACCGTGAACTCGCCGCCGATGATCGAGCGCGACCGCCGCACGTCGCCGGCCTTGATCTCTCCGCGCGCATGCAGCACGGCGAGGTTGGCGGAGCTGCCGGTGCCGCAGGGCGAACGATCCACCCGGCCGGGCCGCAAGGTGGTGCAGGTGCGGATGGCCCCATCCGGATCGAGGCTGCGGAACATGACATAGGCGACGTCGGTGAGACTTGGCAGGATAGGGTGGCGAATCTTGACCTGTTGCGCCACCGTCTCTCGCAGCGCGATGCCGGACTCGGCGAGCTCGCGTGCGTTCTTTGCCTCGATCGCGAGGCCGAGTTGATGCACGTCGACGATGGCGTAGTAGATGCCGCCAAACGCGATGTCGGCCTTGATGGGGCCCCAACGCTTCGTCTCGATCGGCGCGTCCAGCGCTTCGACGAATGCAGCGACGTTGTCGAGGCTGACGGAAAGGCAGCGGCCGTCGCGGCATTGGGCGCGCGCAACCACGAGGCCCGCGGGCGTATCCAGACGGACAATGGTCTCCGGCTCTCGCATTGCGATCCGGCCGGTCTCGAGCAGAGCCGTCACCACGCACATGCAGTTGCTGCCCGACATCGCATGCGCGCGGTCCGATTGCAGTACGATGAAGCCGGCGTCGGCGCCAGAATCGATCCCTGCGCGAGTGGGTGCGGTCAGCAGGTTGACCGACATCTGGGCGCAGGCGCGCGGCTCGTGCGTCACGAACCGCCGCAGGCTGCCGTCGATGGTATTGATGTGGTTCATCTTGTCGAGCATGGTCGCGCCAGGGATTTCCGGCGCGCCGCCGACAATCACCTTGCCGATCTCACCCTGACAGTGAACCTGGACGAGTTCTAGCGTGCGCGCCCAGATCATCGTGTCACGCGCTGGCGGCGGCGATTGCGCGCGCGAGCTCGCGCTTCTCCGGATCGCTGAGCGGCAGCAGTGGGCGGCGCGGCTCGCCGACCGGAATGCCCATCAGCTCGCAGCCGAACTTGACCTTCTGCACGAACTTGCCGGATTCGAGGTTGGTCATCACCGGATAGAGTGCCTTGGCGATGGCCTGCGCCTTCTTCAGATCGCCGGAGGCGAAGGCGTTGTAGAACTTCACGCACGGCTCGACCAGGCAGTTGGCGGGGCCGCAGATCCAGCTGGTGGCGCCCCACAGGAAGAAATCGAACGCCTGGTCGTCGCTGCCGCAGGACAGCTGGTAGTCGCCGGCATAGCGCTTGTTGATCTCCAGCGCGCGCAGCAGGTTGCCGCTGCTCTCCTTGATGCCGATGACCCGCGGATTGCCGGCGAGCGCATCGAGCACGTCGAATCCGATCTCGACTCCGGCGCGGAGCGGGAAGTTGTAAAGCACGATCTCGACATCGACCGCGTCCAGCACCGCGTTGTAGTGGGCGAGCAGTTCCTGCTGGGTCGGCAGGGAATAAAAGGGCGGCGGCAGCAGCACCGCGTCGTAGCCGAGCTTCTTCGCCGCCTCGGTGTGGCGGATGACGTCGCGCGTCGAGCCGGCGTTGGTGCCGGCGATGAGAAGGCCGCGCTTGCCGACCACCTCCTTCACGCAGCTGAGGACGTCCCAGCGCTCCTGGTCGGACATGGCGTAGTACTCGCCGGTCGAGCCCATGGGCACGAAGCCGTGCACGCCCCTGGCGAGATGGTGCTCGACCAGGCGCTCGAGGGTGCGGAAGTCGGTGTCGCCCTTGGCGTCGAACGGAGTCACGAGGGCAGGCAGGATTCCCTTCAGGTCCACGGCGCTTCTCCAGTCAGTGCAATGGGTTGGCCATATTTATACTGTCGACCAAGTGTCGACATTGTACTTGCGTTGGTCCAAGGTCAAGCGCAAAATACAACGTGTCGACAGTGCAGGAGTTGGCTGAGGGCTCTTGGACGGGAGGATCGGATGGCATCGGCGGATGACAGAAGACGGAGCAAGGGCGCGGGCTGGAAAAGCGTCTATGACACGCTGCGGACCGAGATCCTCGCCTTGACCTTGGCGCCGGGGCAACTGCTGGACGAGACCAGCCTGGCGGAGCGCTTCGACCTGTCGCGCTCTCCGGTGCGCGAAGCGCTGATCCGTCTCGCCGCCGAGGAGCTGGTGGTGACGCTGTCCAATCGCAGCACCATCGTGGCGCCGATCGACCTTGCGAGCTTTCCCAAATATGTCGATGCGCTGGACATCGCGCAGCGCGTGACCGCGCGCCTGGCGGCGGAGCTGCGCACCGACACCGATCTGGAGGCGATGGCGAGCCGGCAGCGCCGCTTCGAGGCCGCGGTCAAATCAGGCGATCACCTCGCCATGTCGGAGACCAACAAGGACTTCCACATGGCGATCGCTGAGGCGGCTCGCAATCCGTATTTCACTGCGTTCTATGGGAAGCTGCTGGACCAGGGCCGGCGGATGCTGCACCTGCATTTCGAGTTCCTGGAGCGCACGCACGAAGGCTATCTGCTGACCGATGAGCACCATGAGATGCTGGCGGTGATCAAGGCCAAGGATGCCGAGCGCGCCGACAAGCTGGCGCACGACCACACCCGCCAGTTCCGCGACAGCTTCATCGCGTTCATGAAAGCGAACTACGCCACGGATATCGCGCTGGGGCAGACGCACGCGGCGCAATAAGGTCGCAAGCCAGTCACGCGCCTTGCGCCGCGGCGGACACGGTGTCGCGTATATAGCTCGCGAGGAAGTCGGTGAGCGCGCGGACGTGGGGCTGCGCCTTGATCTCCTCGCGCACGATCAGCCACAGTTCGGAGCGCAGCTCGGATGGCGGCGGAAAACACCGCACGAGATCCGGCTCGGCATCGCCGATCATGGTCGGCAGCACGCCAAGGCCGAGACCGGCTTTCAGATTCGAGACCAGGGTGACGAGGCTGTTGCTGCGGAACCGTATGACCGCATCGGGTGCGTACTCCTTGAGCCAAAGCCACGCCGGGAGGCGCCCCATCTGCCCGTCCAGGCCGACAATCTCGTGCCCACGGATGGCGGTCCGGTCCACGGGCGCTCCCCGCTCGGCGGCATAGGCGCGGCTGCAATAGATCGTCCATTCCGCGTCCGGCAGACGCCGGGCGACGATGCCGGCGCCATCCGGTCCCGAACCTGCGCGCAACGCGACATCCGCCTCGCCGCGGGCGATGTCCATCCGTTCGTCGGCGATCAGCAGCTCCACCACGATGGATGGATAGAGCGCCTGAAAGGTGCGCATCCCGGGGATGACCAGCCGGTCGGCCAGGCCCACGCTGGTTGTCAGCCGCACCGATCCGGCAAGCGTCCGACGGCGTGCCGCCAGCGCATTCTCGAACGCCTGCGCCTCGCGTTCCATCCGCATCGCCGTTTCGGCCGCCAGCCGCCCGATTTCCGTCGGCTTCAGGCCGGAGCGTTTGCGCTCGAAGAACTGCGTCCCGGCGGCCGCTTCGATGGCGTCGAGCCGGCGCAGCACGGTCGCCTGGTTGACACCCAGCTTCTCCGCGGCGCGCAGGGCCGAGCCGGTCTGCACGACCGCCAGGACGTATAGGAGGTCATTCCACTGCATGGCGTTCCATACTGCATTTGTGCAGCACGAGAGTGCAAGGCGCGGTATTCCAGGAGTGGCCCGTGCAAGATTATGGTCCGCGCGCTTCTTGCTCATCCGACGCGCGCCATGAGGGAAAGAAAACATGCGCCACACGTCCAAGACCTTGCTCACGCTCGCCTGCTGGAGTCTGGTCGCCACCACCGCTTCAGCCCAAGCGGGGCAGAGCTACGAGCCCGCCCCCGGTGAGCCGACGCTCGCCGAGGTGCGCAGCGCCACCGAGCGCTTCCGCGATGTCAACGTCGCGCTCGCGGAAGGCTATATCCGCGATCCGTTCGACTTGTGCGACACCGCCGAGATGATGGGCAGGCCGGCATCGCTCGGTGCGATGGGCGTGCACTATTTTCGCCCGGACCTGCTCGGCATCACCGCCCCGCCGTCGCCGCGGGTCAATGGCGGCGGCACGCACACCGATTTCCTGAAACCTGCAATTCTCATCTACGAGCCGCAGGCGGATGGCTCCCTCGCGCTGGTCGCCGTGGAGAATCTGGTCTTTGCCAAGGCCTGGCACGAGAGTGGCCATGCGGCGCCACCGACCTTCCACGGCGTGGAGTACGACACGATGGCGGACGATCCAGCGACGACGGTGGACGATGCGCACATGTTCGAGCCGCACTACGATCGCCACGTCTGGATCTATCGCGACAACCCGCACGGCGTGTTCGCACCGTTCAATCCGGCGGTCACGTGCGAACATCACACCGGCGCTCAGTCCCACGCGGCGCATCAACAACAATAGCTTCGCGGATTCCAGACATGAGCCCCGATTCAGGAACGGCGGAGTTGACTCCATCTTTGCGCACTGTGACGCCGGCGGACGCCTTGCCAGCCGGTCGCATCTGCTACACTGCGTTCAAGACGATCGCCGAGCAGCACAACTTCGCGCCCGATTTCCCCGACCCCGAGACAGCCATCGGCCTGATGCACCACCTCGCCGCGCGCAGCGATATCCATGGCGTGGCGGCCGAAGCAGCGGGGCGCATCGTCGGCAGCAACTTCCTGTGGGAGGACGGCGAGGTCGCAGGCGTCGGTCCGATCACGATCGATCCGGTGGTGCAGAATGCCGGCCTCGGCCGTCGGCTTATGGAGGCCGTGATCGGACGCGCGCACGCCCGCGGCATCCAGCGCGTGCGCCTGGTGCAGGCGGCCTATCACAATCGAACCATGTCGCTCTACACCAAGCTCGGCTTCGACGTGCGCGAGCCGCTTTCGGTGCTGCAAGGACCGGCGCTCGCCGTCGCGACCGAGGGCTGCGATGTACGCCCTGCCGGAGCCGACGACATTGCGGCGGCCGATGCCTTGTGCCGGCGCATTCACGGCCACGCGCGCTCCGGCGAGTTGCGGGCCGCGATCGAGCAGGATGCCGCGAACGTCGTCGAGCGCGATGGCCGGATCACCGGCTACACCACCGGCATCGGATTCTTCGGCCATGCGGTCGGCGAGACGAACGAGGATCTGCAGGCGTTGATCGCGACGGCATCGTCGTTCGCTGGGCCTGGCTTCCTTCTGCCGACCCGCAACGCCACTCTGCTTCGCTGGTGCCTCGATCACAGCCTGCGCATCGTGCAGCCGATGACGCTGATGACGATGGGCCCCTATCAGCAGCCGCGCGGCGCGTTCCTGCCTTCGATCCTCTATTGAGCGGAAAGGGACAATCGACATGAACAGCACGCACCAAGGCGACTGCTTCTGCGGCGCGGTGGAGATCGAGGTGACGGGCGTTCCGGAGGAGATGGGCTACTGCCATTGCACCTCCTGCCGAAGCTGAAGGACTTTCCTGGCGAAGTCGGCGGCAGCGGGCGGGCAATTCCGGAGTAGAGGCGCAGAAATAAAAACGGGCACCGTGAGGCGCCCGTTTCGCACTTTGCTGATCGCGCTGCCAGCTAGCGTGTCGGGACCGGCTTGTCGCCCGAGTAGTCGTAGAAGCCGCGGCCCGTCTTGCGGCCGAGCCAGCCGGCTTCGACATATTTCACCAGCAGCGGGCAGGGGCGGTATTTGCTGTCCGCGAGACCTTCATAGAGCACCTGCATGACGGCGAGGCAGACATCGAGGCCGATGAAGTCGGCGAGCGCGAGCGGGCCCATCGGGTGGGCGGCGCCGAGGTGCATGGCGGTGTCGATGCTGTCGACCGTGCCGACGCCCTCGTAGAGGGTGTAGATCGCCTCGTTGATCATCGGCTGCAGGATGCGGTTGACGATGAAGGCCGGGAAGTCCTCCGAGGTCGCGGTGGTCTTGCCGAGCTTCTCCGCCAGGGTCCTGGTGGCGTTGAAGGTGTCGTCGTCGGTGGCGAGGCCGCGAATCAGCTCCACCAGCTGCATCACCGGCACCGGGTTCATGAAGTGCATGCCGATGAACTTCGCCGGCCGGTCGGTGACGGCGGCGAGGCGGGTGATGGAGATCGAGGAGGTGTTGGAAGCGACCAGCGCGCTCGGCTTCAGGATCGGGCACAGCGCCTTCAGGATGTCCTTCTTGACCTGCTCCTTTTCGGTCGCCGCCTCGATCACCATGTCGCAGTCGCCGAGGACGTCGATCTTGAGGCCGGTCT
>DATFDU010000201.1:0-8510 GCA_035251915.1 Dongiaceae bacterium
ATCGGCGGCGACCTGGCCGCCGACAGCCCCATGCAGCGGCTGCTTCAGGGCGAGGTCGGCTCAGGCAAGACGGTCGTCGCCGTCCGGGCGATGCTCCAGGTCGTCGACGCCGGCGGCCAGGCAGCGCTGCTGGCGCCGACCGATATCCTCGCGCGCCAGCATTTCGCGACGCTCGAGCCGCTGTGCAAGGCCGTGGGCCGGGAGATCGCGCTGCTGACCGGCCGCGACAAGGGCAAGGCGCGCGAGGCGACGCTGTCGCGGATGGCCTCCGGCGCGCTGAAGCTGGTCGTCGGCACCCACGCGTTGGTGCAGGAGGATGTGGCATTCGCCGACCTGCGCCTTGCCATCGTGGACGAGCAGCATCGCTTCGGCGTGGAGCAGCGCATGGCCCTCGCCGACAAGGGCGCCGGCGTCGATCTTCTGGTGATGACGGCGACGCCGATCCCGCGCACCCTGATGATGACCGCCTATGGCGACATCGACGTGTCGCGCCTGACCGAGAAGCCGGCCGGCCGCCAGCCGATCGACACCCGCACCGTCCCGCTCGAGCGCCTGCACGAGGTCGCCGATGGGCTGAAGCGCGCGATTGCACATGGCGCCCGCATCTACTGGGTCTGCCCGCTGGTCGATGAATCGGAGGCGGTCGACCTCGCCGCGGCGACCGAGCGGCATCGCATGCTGCGCCAGACCTTCGGCGAGCGCGTCGGCCTGGTCCACGGCAAGCAGAAAGCCTCCGAGCGCGACGCCACCATGACCGCCTTCGCCGCCGGAGATCTCGACATCCTGGTCGCGACGACGGTGATCGAGGTCGGCGTCAACGTGCCGGAGGCGACGGTGATGGTGGTGGAGCACGCCGAGCGCTTCGGCCTCGCCCAGCTGCACCAGCTGCGCGGCCGCGTCGGCCGCGGCGCCGCCAAGTCGAACTGCGTGCTGCTGTACCAGGCGCCGCTCGGCGAGACCGCCAAGGCCCGCCTGCAGATCCTGCGCGAGACCGAGGATGGCTTTCGCATCGCCGAGGAGGATCTGCGCCTGCGCGGCGGCGGCGAGCTGCTCGGCACGCGCCAGAGCGGCCTGCCCGGATTTCACTACGCGGATCTCGCCGTGCACGGCGACCTGCTGGCGACGGCGCGCGACGATGCGCGGCTGATCGTGGAGCGCGACCCGCAGCTGAAGTCGGAGCGCGGCGAAGCGCTGCGCATGCTGCTCTATCTGTTCCGCCAGGATTCGGCGATCAAGACCCTGACGTCTGGCTAGCGGGCAGCGCGGCCGCTTCGACCGCCGGTGTCACGATGCCGCCGGAGACCACCAGCTTCAGCCCGTCCTCGATCGGCATCTTGAGCCGGATGATGTCCTGCGCCGGCACGAACAGCAGGAAGCCGGAGGTCGGGTTCGGCGTCGTCGGCACGAACACGTTGATGACTTCCTCCGCCGTCTTCTCCTGCACCTCGCCCTTGCTGGTCCCGGTGATGAAGCCGAGGGTCCAGATACCCTTGCGCGGATACTCGATCAGCACGCATTCGCGGAACGCCGACGATTTGTTCGCCAGCACCGTTTCCATGATCTGCTTGATGGCGGCATAGAGCGAGCGGATCACCGGCAGCCGGTTGAGGATGCCTTCGAGCAGCCCGTTGAGCGCGCGCCCGATGATGCCCGCGGTCAGTGCGCCGATCAGAGTCAGGCCGACCAGCGCCAGCAGCAATCCGATGCCGGGGATCGAGAACCGCAGGTAGGTCTCGGGGTTGTATTCCGGCGGGATGAGGCTGAACACGCGCTCATCCACGAACGTGATGAATAGCCAAGCGAGGTAAATGGTCAGGCTGACCGGCGCCGTGATCAGCACGCCCGCGAAGAAATAGGTGCGCAGCCTGGCGCCGAGGCTCATCTGGAACGCGCTTGATTTCTTTTCTGTCATCGTCCATCTCGCCTATCTCGACTGGCCTATTCAAGGGGGCTGGCCGAGCGGGCGCAAGTCCCTATACTCCCGGCCGGGACGGTGGGACCTACAAATGGCGGAACGAGAGTGGATCCAGGGGCAGGTCTGCTTCCTGGAGCGGCACGAGATCACCTCGAAGCTGATTGCGGGGCTGCAGCGTCACTGGGATGGCGTGCGCGGCACGCGCAACATGCCGCGCCGCGAGGAGATCGACCCGATCGAGCTGGTTCCCTGGCTGCCTTATGTCTCCATCATGGAGTTGCACTACGATCCGTTCCGCGTGCGCTACCGCGTGGTCGGCACCGAGGTCGCGCGCATCATCGGCGAGGACTTCTCCAACCGCTGGCTCCATGAGACGGACTGGGGCGAAGCCGGGATCGCGCTCAATCGCCAGCTCTACGAGCGCGTCGCCGAAACGCGCGCTCCCTTGTTCGGCCTGTCGACCGTGACGTGGCAGGGCAAGCCGGACCACGTGTTCCAATGGGTGCTGTTCCCGCTGGGCGATGGCGATGTCGTGACCCATTGCCTGAGCCTGGACGATCTCAGCGTGATCGCGCCGCGCAGCCGCCTGTTGCCGCTGTGAGGCCTGGCTAGTAGGCCGCGCCGGAGCGCGCCGACTGCAGGCGCGTCAGTGTCTCCTTCACCGGCAGCTGCGTCTCGTCGTCCGGATCATACTGCTTCAGCAGTTGCACGTTCAGCGTGGTGATGGCTTGTCCGTAGGCGCGCCGCACCGGCTGATGGTAGTAGGGATCGTCGTAGAACCAGCTCGGCCGTCCCCAATATCCGTATCGTCGCCACCCATAGGGATACGGACCGAAATTCCGCACGTAGTCGCGCGTCACCTGCACGTCGGTGTCGCGCGCCTCGTTCTCGATCTTCATCGCCGCCATGCCGCGCTGGTCGGCGATCTGCGCGGCGCGCCAGATGGCGAGGTCGCGGGTCTTCGCGCGCTCCGCCACCAGCCGCGAGTCATCCTTGCCCTGGCTGGAGGAGACGCGGATCTTCGAGCCGGTATAGGTCACCTCGATCCGGTCCGGGCCGAGATCGCGCTCGCTGTAGCCGAAATCGCCGGTCTGGCCGAGCGGCACCATCGCCGGCTTCGGCACCGGCGCCGCGCAGGCGGCAGCCAGGATCGCCAGCAGCGCGGCGGCCAGAAGCTTGGCTGCTGGACCAGTCTGTCTTCGGATGTTCGGCATGAGCTCGCCATGGATATGGATCGGTCGCACCACCGAAAAAGTGGCCCCAGGCGGCCGGGCCTGCAAGTCACAAGTGTGATCAGCGCCACACGGAATCGGGATTGCTGAGGACCTGGGGGCTGACGGCGAGACAATAGACGTCCTTGTTCCACAGCGCCTTGCAGGCGGTGCCGGCGGCTTTCTGGTCGAGGCCGACCAGCATGGCACTGTAGCGCGCACTGCCCTCGTACGCCTTTTGCACGATCGCCGGGCGCGCGCCTTTTGCCAGGGAGCCCAGGGACTTCTTCGCGCTGTTCAGCACCTGCTCGGCCCTGTCGCGCTCGGGATAGGCGCCGAACACGATGCCCCAGCCGCTGAGGCGGGCCGCCGAGGTGATTGTGCCGCCATCCTCGCCGACCGCCGCGGTGCATTTGCCACCCGACAGGATGATTGGAGCGGGGCCGCTGTCGGCCGCGGTGACGATCTGCCCGAGCTCGGCGAGCGTCGCGCCCTTGGACGCCGTTGCCGTGAAGGCACCATTGAGCAATCCAGTCATCTCGATGGTGCGTTGCCCGCGATTGGGGCTGCCCAGCACGACGCCGATGACGCGCCGTCCATCGCGCGTCGCTGAGGCCACCAGGTTGTAGCCGGAGCCGCAGGTGAAGCCGGTCTTGAATCCGTCCGCGCCGGCATAGCTGCCGAGGATCGAGTTCACGGTGCCGCGGCTGCGCTTGCCGATGGTGACGGCGCGCTGGTTGAACAGCGGATAGTGCTTCGGATAGTCGCGCAGCAGCGCGGTCGCCAGCACCGCCATGTCGCGCGCCGTTGTCACCTGCCCGTCGTGCGGCAGTCCGGAGGCGTTGCGGAATATGGTGCGCGCCATGCCGAGGTCGCGCGCCATTGCCGTCATGCGCACGGCGAAGGCGCCTTCGCTGCCCGACAGCTTCTCCGCCAGGGCGACTGCTGCGTCATTGGCGGAGGCGACGATGGTGGCGTTGATGGCCTGGCGTACCGTGATCACCTGGCCCGCGCGCAGGCCGAACTTCACCGGGCTCTGGCCGGCGGCATAGGACGAGACCTCGATCGTGTCGTCGAAGCTGAGACGGCCGCCCTCGATCTCCGAAAGCGCGACATAGACCGTCATCATCTTGGTGAGCGAGGCTGGATACCAAAGATGGTTGGGGGCATCGGACGAAATGACCTGGCCGGTCTCGACATCGACCACCAGGCTGGCCGCACGCGCTTCTGTGCCGGCCCAAAACAGACCAGCCAGAATCGCGAGCGCGGCCACTATCGCGTGCGGCCCTCTGCACACGAATGCCATGATCATGCCCTTCCCCGGACGCCACTGTGCCTGATACAAACAGGCTCAAAATTGGCCTGCATCTTATCATCAGGGAGCCAAAGTTGAAGCTGCTTGCTCGCACCACTGTGATACTTCTCACAATTATCACAATGGCGGTCAATACGCCTGCGAAAGCGGATTACCAAACCGGCGTAGATGCTTATTCCAATGGGAATTTCAAGCAGGCGCTGGAGGCGTGGATGCCGCTTGCCGAGGGCGGCGACGCGACCGCCCAGAACAGCGTCGGGGCGCTTTACGACCATGGCCTGGGGGTCGACGAGGACGACGCCACCGCCGTCTATTGGTACCAGCTCGCAGCCGATCAGAACCTGCCTCTCGCCATGCGCAACCTCGCCAACATGTATGCCGGCGGCTATGGCGTGCCATTCGACGAGAGCCTCGCTGAATCCTGGTACGAGAAGGCTGCCGAGATGGGCGACCCGGTCGCCATCAAGCGCATGGCGACCTTGCGGCCCGCGAGCGAGTTTGCCGCCGCAGCCGAACCGGCGAGCGTAGCGGAGGCAGCGCCGGCCGCGCCCGCGCCAGCGGCCGAACCGATGACCGTGGCAGGCGATGATCAGGTGGCCGAGGCTGCGCCGGTCGCCCCCACAGCGGCGCCGGAGCCTGCGCCTTCGTCAGAGCCCGCATCGGTGGACAGCACCGCAACGCCAGCCGCGGATAGCCCTCCTGTCGCGCAAAGCGATCCCGATCAGCCGCTGCAGTATGGTGATACCGGTCCGCCTGCGCCGGCTGCCGCGACGCCGGCAGCGACCCAGCAGGCTGCCGTCACGCCGCCTGCGCCGAGCGATCCCGGCAACTGGCTGATCGGCATGTGGCAAGGCCCGTCGCTCGGTTGCCCGCCTGACGGCGGCCTGGAGTTTGCGCCGGGCGAGACGCTCTCCTACTACGGCGGCCGGATCGCGGCGCGCCTGAAGGCCAGCTACGAAGTCGCGGGCGACCGCGTCATCGTCACCAGCGTCGGCGTCGATGGCGTCGGCAGCAAATACGAGTATGAGCGGCGCGGCCCCGACACCTTCGTCATCACCGCGGTGCCGGCGGACATGCCGAGCTCGATGATCGGCGCCGAGCACCGCCGGTGCGGTGCCGCGCCGAAGATGGCGGCGGCGCCAAGTCCGGCGCCGGAGGCCGCGCCGGCCCCAGCTCCAGCGCCGCAAGCGGCTGCCCCGAAGCCCTTCGTGCCGGAAGAGCCTGTCGCCGAGGCGCAGCCCGCGCCCAAGCCGGTGCCGGTGGAGCCGGTGTCCGAGGCGCCGCAGCCGGCGCCGATCGCCGGGTCGCAGCAGGCTGCCGCGCCGCAAGCGACGACGGCGGCGGGATCGGTGCAGGACGGCTGGGATGCCTTCGGCCGCGGCGACTATGAAGGGGCACTGGCCGTCTGGCAGCCGCTCGCCGAGCAGGGCGACGTGTCGGTGCAGTTGCTGGTCGGCTCGATCTACGACTTCGGCCAGGGCGTGCCGCAGGACGACGCCGAGGCGGTGAAGTGGTACGAACGCGCGGCGCAGCAAGGCTCTGCCAAGGGTCAGTACCAGGCCGGCGCGGTCTACGCCCGCAGCCCGCAGGTCAAGGATCCGGTGCAGGGCTACAAGTGGCTCACCATCGCCGCCCGCACCCTCGCGAGCGGCCCCCAAGGGGGCGTCACGGCGGACCAGGCGACCACCCTGCGCACGCTGATCGAAGGCCAAATGAGCAAGGACGAGATCGCCAAGGCGAAGGCGGAAGCGGACGCGTTCAAGCCATCAAACGGCTGATGTCCGCCGGTCGGCGGCGGAAAGATGGTGACTTGCGTCGGCGCAATCCTGCTGAAGGATGGAGCGCTGCTGCTCGGGCGGCGCGCTGCGCATCGATCCTATCCCGATTGCTGGGACATCATCGGCGGTCACGTCGAGACGAACGAATCAATCGAGCAGACCCTGGTCCGTGAGATCGAGGAAGAGATCGATGTTACGCCAACCCGGTTCGCCAAGCTGACGTCGCTGCACGCGGAGGGCATCAAGCTGCACATCTACCGCGTCGATGCCTGGACGGGCGGCAGTCCCATCCTGCGAAGCGACGAACACGTGGAACTTAGATGGTTCACGGTCGAAGCAGCCTGCGCGCTGCCGAACCTCGTGTCGTCGGAGTACGTCGGCGTGTTCCGGAATTGCGCGCTATTTGATCCACACCGCGCTCGAGGCGCTGTTGCCGTCGCGGTCGATGACGGTGACGCGGACCTGGCCGCGGCCGTCGGGATTCCACTGCGCCCGGCGGCGATAGGGCTGCGAGTCGATCGGCAGCCCATTGACCAGCCAGCGCAGCGGCAGCGCGCCGCCGTTTGCGTGCAGGGTCAGCGCCGGCAACGGCTGGTCGGTGCCCGCCAGCTCCAGGGTCGCGCCGTCGATCGGATAGGCAATGCGCACGCTCCTGGTCGCGGCGGCATCGCCGACCATCGCACCCGGCCGCACGCGGAACATGCGCAGGTTGGCCGGCAGGCTGGCGTTGTCGGCGGCGATGACGCCCTGCGGCACCTTCTCAGGCAGCGCGGACTCGCCCTGCGGCAACAGATCGAACGCCTCGAACAGGATCGGCGCAGCATCGGCGCGGCCCATGCGGCCTGGGGAGAATGTGCCGTCCGGCCGGCCGACCCAGACGCCGATGGTGTAGTCGCGCGTGTAGCCGACCGCCCAGGCGTCGCGGAAGCCGAACGAGGTGCCGGTCTTGTAGGCGATCGGCTGCGCGTTGCGGCGGTTGCCGGCGGCGAGGAAGCGCGGCGGCGGCGGCGTGTCGAGCAGGATCGACGTCACGTAGTAGGCCGACTTCGCCGACATCAGTGGTTCGAGCGCAGGCGTCTCCATTGCGTCATCGCCGAAGCTCAACGGTGCGGCATTGCCCTGATCCGCCAGGTCGGCATAGAGCGCCACCAGCCCTTCGAGGCTGATGCCGACACCGCCGAGCGCGACCGGCAGGCCGGGCAGCTTGGCCTCGGCCGGGAATGACAGCGCCACGCCGGATTCCGACAGCCGCTGCACGAAGCGCAGCGGGCCGACGCGGTCGAGCAAGGCAACGGCAGGGATGTTGAGCGAGGCCTGCAACGCCTCGCGCGCGCTGATCTGGCCGCGGAAATGGCCGTCGAAATTCTTCGGCGCATAGTCGCCGAAGCGCAGCGCGACGTCCGGCATCGTGGTCTCGGGATGCGCCGCCAGCGCGTCGAACGCCAGGGCGTAGATGAAGGGCTTGAGGGCAGAGCCCGGCGAGCGGATCGCCGTCACCATGTCGTTCTGCCCGAACCGTCGGTTGGCGAAGAAGTCGCTGGAGCCGACATAGCCACGCACGGCGCGTCCCTTGTTCTCGACCGCGAGGATGGCGATGGTCGCGCTCGGCTCGAGGTGGAACTGGTAGCGGCGCGCGATCTGGAGCAGAGCGCGCTGCAGGTCGCCGTCGATCGAGGTCCGGATCAGGCGCTCGGCCGGCTGCGCGCGCGTCAGCCGGTCAGCCAGATGCGGCGCACCCAGCGGAAACTCCTGGCGCGCCACCGGCACCGGCTCGCTCAGCGCCGTCTCGAGCGCGCGCGCATCGATCAAGCCGCGCTCCCGCATCAGGCGCAGCACCTTGTCCCGCGCAGTCTTGGCTGGCTGCGGGAAGCGATCGGGCCGCACTGTCTCCGGCGCCTGCGGCAAGGCGACCAGCAGCGCCGCCTCGGCGTCGGTCAGGCGCCGCGGCTCTTTGCCGAAATAAGCGAGGCTCGCGGCGCGCACGCCCTCGAGGTTGCCGCCATAGGGCGCGAAGGTGAGATAGGCCGCGAGGATCTCGTCCTTGCTGAGGCGCTGCTCGATCTGCAGCGCGCGGCCCATCTCCGCCAACTTGGCGCCGAGTGTGCGCGGGCTCGGCTCCATCAGCCGCGCCAGCTGCATGGTGAGCGTCGAAGCGCCTGACACGATGCGGCCCTGGCTCGCCGCCTGCCATGTCGCCCGTGCGACGGCAAGCACATCGACGCCCGGGTGCGCACGGAAGCGTTGATCCTCGTAGGCCAGGAGGAAGTGCAGGAGCTTCGGATCGGTCTGTG
>DATFDU010000202.1:0-6032 GCA_035251915.1 Dongiaceae bacterium
GACGGCGCCAATTCCAACGACGAGTGCGTCGATCCGTTCTTCCTGCTGTGCTCGTCGGCCTGCTGGAACGGCATCTCGCTGGCGATGATCGACATCGCCAAGTCGCACACCACCAAGAAGAAGCACGTCGACGTCGGCCTCAGGGTCTGCGACTACCCGACCATCCAGGACTATGTGGGCGAGGCGATCATCGACACCAACGCCTGCCGCATGTTCGACTTCTCGCTGGCACAGGCGATGGACAAGGCGACCAACGATTGCGACTGGTCGATCCACAAAGACCTCAGCGCCCTGCCGCGCGCGCAGTACCTGTCCTGGATGTGGCAGGTGAAGTTCGCCGCGGCCAAGAATGTGGCGCACGTCACCGACAAGATGCTGCATGCCTGTGGCGGCACCGGCTACAAGCCCGGCCTCGGCATCGAACGCTACCTACGCGATGGCAAGGCCGGCTGGGTGATGGGCCCGACCAACGAGGTGCTGCGCCAGTTCGTCGGCAAGTTCGCTCTATTGGGCATGGAATCGCTCGACTACTGGAACCAGGCGATCAACGAGCGCGCCATCCAGAACGAGGTGAAGAAGATGTCGCCGGAGCAGAAGCAGGCGCTGGCCCAGCAGCTGATGTCCGAGGCCAAGGGCAAGGCGGCGGAATAGGACCCTCGCCGATCCAAGCATCAAGGGCCGGGTTCACCCGGCCCTTTTGCTTTGGACCGACCGTCGGTGGTGTGATGCGCAACACACCGCAGGTGGGTTGCGGCGGCAAGGGAAGGTCGCGAGTATAGGCGCGGCTTCGAAAGCCGCCTGGGGAACCTGCTCGAGGGATAGGTCCGATGTCACCGCTCGTTTCGCTGCTGGCCGAAGTGCCGTTGTTCCACCTGCTGGATGCCGAGGAGCGCACCGCTCTGGCGCAGATGATGGAACAGGCCAATTTCCCCGCCGGCTACCGGATCTTCCAGGAAGGCGAGCCCGGTGATCGCATGTATGTGGTCTGCTCCGGCCAGGTGGAGCTGGCGACCACCGACAAGCTGGGCCAGAAGCTGGTGCTGACCACCGCCGCGCGCGGCGACCTGTTCGGCGAGCTGTCGCTGCTGGACAGCGGCGCCCGCACCGCCCATGCCACGGTGCTGGAGGAGGCCGAGCTGCTGGTGCTCGATCGCGCTACGCTGATCGACTTCATCCGCCGCCATCCCGAGGTCGCGCTCGACATGATGGCCGTCATGGGCGGCCGCGTGCGCACCACCACCAATCGCCTGCGGCAGATGGCGACGCGCAATGCCAACGAAGAGGCCGAGGCCAAGGTGACGGTGATGGCGCGCATCACCGACATCATCGCCGATTTCAGCGGCAGCCTGCCGTTCCTTGGCCTCCATGCGGCCTGGTTCCTGGTCTGGATCGGGATCAACACCATTCCGGGCCTGCCCGCATTCGATCCGTTCCCGTTCGGATTGCTCACGATGTGCGTCTCGCTGGAGGCAATCTTTCTCTCGGTGATCGTGCTGCTCAGCCAGAACCGCCAATCCGCCAAGGACCGCATCCGCGCCGACGTCGACTACGAGGTCAACCTGAAAGCCGAGCTCGAGGTCTCGCATTTGCACGAGAAGGTTGACCACCTGCATTCCGTGCTGCTGAGCAAGCTGCACCAGATCGAGCTGGCCGCGCGCCGCTGAGTTCTACGACCTCACCCGCGTCTTCTCCGGATCGTAGTGCGGGAAGCGCACCACCTTGGCCGGGATGCGCTTCATCTTGCCGTCGAGCTTGCCGACCTCGACCTCGGTACCGAGTGCGGCGTGCATCACGTCGAGGCGCGCCAGGGCGATGGTCTTTTTCAGGATCGGCGAGCGGGTGCCGCTGGTGACAACGCCGACCTGGTTGCGGCCGATGAACACGCCGTCGCCATGCACCGCCGCCTCGTTGTCGGCGATGTCGAGCCCGACCAGCTGGCGCTGCGGATGCTCCTTGCGGCGCAGCAAGGCATCGCGGCCGATGAAATCCTCGGTCTTGGTCTTGAGCGGCACGGTGAAGCCGATGCCGGCCTCGAACGGATCGGTCTGGTCGCAGAATTCGTAACCGTAGAAGATGAGCCCGGCTTCGATCCGCAGCATGTCCAGCGCCTCGAGCCCGCAGGGCGCGATGTCGTGCGGCTTGCCGGCCTCCGCGATCGCATCGAATACCGTCGACGCATCCTTGGGATGGCAGAACACCTCATAGCCCAGCTCGCCGGTGTAGCCGGTGCGCGATACGACCACGGGAGTGCCGTTGAAGTCGCCGATGCGCCCGATGGTGAAGCGGAACCATTGCAGCTCCGAGATGCTGGTCTGCGCCGGCGGCGTCCACACCACCTGCTTCAGGATCTCACGGCTATTCGGTCCCTGGACCGAGAGATTGTGCAGCTGGTCGGTCGACGAGCGCACCCAAGCCCGCAGGCCCTGCTTCTGGCCGAGCTCACGCAGCGCGAGGCCGCTCGCCTCGTCGCCGCCGATGAAGCGGAAGTTGTCCTTGCCGAGGCGAAAGATGGTGCAGTCGTCGAGCATGCCGCCGGTCTCGTGGCACATGGCGGAATAGACCACCTGCCCTTCCGACAGCTTGCGCACGTCGCGCGTCACCGCGCGCTGCAGCAGCGTCTCGGCATCCGGCCCGGTCACCTCGAACTTGCGCAACGGCGACAGATCGATCATCACCGCGCGCTCGCGGCAGGCCCAGTATTCGCCGATCGGCCCTTCATTGTTGAAGCGGCTGGGCAGCCAGTAGCCGCGATATTCCGTGAAGTTGCGCGTGAGCGCGGAGAGGCGCGGATGGAACGCGGTTTCCTTGGTCATCTGAGCCTCTGCATCGGGGGTCTTGCGGAAGGCCACCGCGCGGGAGAAGCGCTCCTTGGCCGGGTAGGTGCGGATGTGGACCGGCGTCGGGTTCCAGCCGTTGGCGGCGTCGATGTCGTCCGGGCAGGCCGACGACACGCAGACGAGATCCGTCAGCGCGCGGAACAGCACGAAGTCGCCGGGCCGCGACCATGGCTCGTCGAGATAGAGCACGTTGTTGTGGTCGATGCCGGTGTTGTAGAAGAGATTGAGTGCCGCCCAGCCGCGCCGCCGCTTCACGCCATAGGGCGCCAGCGCGTCGCTGAAGTTGTCCGAGCAGTTGGCGTGGCCGGGATAGCCCATGTCCTCGTAGTATTTCGCGGTGCAGGCGAGCGCGAAGTTGTCGTGCCGGCCGCAGGTGTCCTGCACCAGCTCGACTAGCGGCTGGAAGTCCTGGTCGAACACCTTGGCGAACAAGCCCGGTCCCGGATAGCCGCGCCCCAGCAGCGTGCGCGTGACCGTGTTGTCGAGATCGCGCTCGATCCCCTTCTGCAAGGCGCGCGCGTTGAGGCAATGGAAATCGGAGCATTGCCGGCCGAACAGGTCGATGATCTGGATATAATCGCCTTCCTTCACCTCGTAGGCGCGGGCGGAGGAGCGCGGCACTTCGAAATCCAGCTTGGCGTCCGCGAGCGGATCGGGCCGCAGCGCGAACTCCTCGGAGCGCGGGCGGGAGCGCGCGATGCGCACCTCGATCTCGGTCGCGGTGTCCTGCGCTTCCGGCGCCATCGCGTCGCCCGGCGCCGCCACGATCAGCACGCCGGCGCCTTGCGCGGTGAACTCTTCTCGCGAGCCCGCGGCACTCTCGCCGCCGAACAGCCGCACCGCCTTGGCATCGCCGAGATCGATGTTGCGCCGGCGCAAGCCGCTCAGCACGGTGCGCGCGCTCTCGGATCCGCTTGCCAGGATGGTGCGCAAGCCGTCGGCGAAACCGGAGACCTTGCCGCCGAGCAGGCCGGGATCGGCCTGCCCGGACGCATCCGCCGCGAGCAGTTCGCAGGGCTGCCGTCCCTCGACGTCGATGACCGTGACCCGGTCGCCGGCGGAAATCGCGATGACGGCGGCCCCGCCGCCCGACACACGGTAGCGTTCGACTCCGCTGGGCAGATTGGGAATGCGGCGATCGATCAGCATAGCTGTTTCCCTCAATGGGACAGACGATTCGGCGGGTCTTCCGCACTACTGTAGCGCCCGAAGAAATGCTAAAAGATGCCGGGATTCCGATCAACGACCAAAAGCTCGGTCGGTCGGAAATTGGTCTGGATTGGTTGTCATGCAGCAGGATACAGGACTACAGAGTTCGGGGATCGACCCACGCGAGTTCCGCAGCGCGCTCGGTTGCTTCCCGACCGGCGTCACCATCATCACCACGCTCGACCCGCGCGGGCAGACCATCGGGATCACCGCCAACAGCTTCAATTCGGTGTCGATGGACCCGCCCCTGATCCTGTTCAGCCTCGCTCGCGGCGCCTATTCGATGCGCTCGTTCCTCTCGACCGACCATTTCGCGGTCAATGTCCTCAGCCTGGAGCAGGCCGAGCTCTCGACCCGCTTTGCCAAGGCCGCGGCCGACAAGTGGTCGGAAATCCACTTCGAAGCGTGGGATTCCGGCTGCCCGATCCTGCCCGGCTGCGCCGCCAACTTCGAATGCCGGACCGAGCATACCTATGACGGCGGCGACCACGTGATCTTCGTCGGCCGCGTCATCCGCATGCGCCACGACCCCGCGATCAAGCCGCTGCTGTTCCACCAGGGCAAGTATCGCGCGGTCGAATGGTCGGTGTGACGGCGTGGCTCGCCCCGACAACAACGTGGTGCTGACCGACGTCGCCGCCCAGCAGCTGCGCGACGATTTTCTGGGGTGGCAATGCCGCCTGCGCCAGCTGTCCGCGCGCCAGGCGGGCGGGCGCCCGCTCGACGGCATGCGGCCCAAGGTGCTGTCGCCCGCCGGCGACGAGCTCTCGCCCGGCATCATCGTGCTGATCGTGGAACACGATTCGACCAACAACACCCGGATGATGCGCTTTCAGTGCCAGAAGACCAACGACCCGATCGAGCGCTACGACAAAGTGCTGGAGCTGCTGCAGGCCGCCTACTTCCAGTATCCGAAGAACTTCAGCGACGAGATGACGGCGCTGTTCGGTCCGGCGTCCGAGCTGCCCGCGACCCTGCTGCATCTTGGCCGCTGCGTGCTGGAGTTCGAGCAGTTCACCGAAGCCTATCGCATCCCCTGCACGGTGGCCGAACTGCCGGAGAGCCACGACTTCTTCCAGGCCACCTACTGGCACAACCACATGTTCAACCCGAACATGCCGCCCAATATCCGCGTGCTGAGCTTCAAGCCGGATTGGCCCCACGCCTGCACCTGGCGGACGGAAAGTTGAAACCTGCACCATAAACTGTCATCCCCGGCGCGCGCAGCGCGACCCGGAACCCATGCGCGGCTTCGAGCAGACTACAACCTAACAGGGAGAATCTGCAGTCTCATCGTGGGTCCCGGATCAGCCGCTCACGCGGCTGTCCGGAATGACAGAAGGAGGAGCGTCGAGAGTTGGCGTCAGAACTTCTTATACGCCCGCTTCAAATCCCACAGCGGATGCTTCTTCGACATCTGGAACTTGATCAGCAGCTCGCGTGCCATCATATCGCGGCCCTGCTGGTCCTCCGGCAGCTTCACGTCCGGCGGGATGGTGACCCAGCCGTTGACGTTGCGGTCGAAAATCGCGGGGCGGCCTTCCTCGTAGCCCATGTGAACGTCCTCGAGCCAGTTGAGGTCGTCCCAGCCCATCATCTCGATATACTGCTCGAGGAACGGCGTGATGCGAGCATAGTCCGGCACCAGGTTCACATCGTAGCGATAGCCGATGTGCTGGCCGATCTCCTTCTCGCGCTTGGAATCGAGGCCGGCGGCGTCCTTGATGAACTTGTCGACGTCCTGGGTCTTGGCCGTGGGGTTCTGAGTTGCCATCGCGCCCTCCTCTAGTACCGCGTCATGTCGGGCCGGCCGACGGTGTGCTGCGTGCCGGCGAGCGGCACCATCGCCATCGCCGAGGCTTCCATGGTGAGGGCCGCGAGGTCCTCCGGCTCCAGCGAATGCACATCGGTCTTGCCGCAGGCGCGCGCCATCATCTGCGCCTCGATGGTGAGCGTGTGCAGGAAGTTGTAGACCCGCTCCGCCGC